>NZ_JAUBVX010000067.1:15536-34183 GCF_036706065.1 Microcoleus sp. A2-C3
CTGCGCTCTCTGCGGCCTCTGCGGTTAAAAAAAATCCAAATATCAATTTATCATCTAATTACCAACAAGCTGTTTTTCTGCCTCTTCCAGCAACCCAATAACTTGCTCTTTAGTCACAGTTGGAAATCCATCCAAAAAATCATCAATGGATTCTCCTGCTTTCAGATAGTCCAGAAGTGTTTGTACTGGAACTCTAGTACAAGCAAAGACTGGAGTGCCGCCCATAATCTCAGGAGATACGCTAATAATTAGAGGATTTTTCAGCATAAATATTTAGACCTTCGGGTTTCATAGTTAACTCATCAGCTTCAACTATTTTTACACGCTCCATCGATCGCATCAGCTTTGATTTTTTCGTGCATCTACCCAATTGAGTAAATCTATATATAATACATGATACTAGATCGATCGCCATCCCACGCTTGACTCTAGATCAAAATCTTTTCATCACTTTGAGAGACACATCAAAATGAACAACAACGGACTGCCAGTAAAACAAGGCCTGTACGATCCGCAGTTCGAGCACGATGCTTGCGGAGTCGGGTTCATCGTACACATGAAAGGTAACAAATCCCACGAAATCGTCGAACAGGGACTAACAATCCTGTTGAATCTCGACCACCGGGGGGCCTGCGGCTGCGAACCCAACACCGGAGACGGGGCGGGAATTTTGATGCAAGTGCCGCACAAATTCATGAAAAAAGTAACGGCGGCCCTCAACATCGAACTTCCAGAAGCCGGCGAGTACGGTGTCGGCGCGATTTACTCCTCGCCAAATCCAACGGAACGGGAAAACGGGAAACGCATTTTTGAGGAAATCGCCGCCGAAGAAGGCCAAGAAGTGCTCGGCTGGCGCGATGTTCCCACGGATAACTCATCCTTGGGCGACACCGCCAAATCTAGCGAACCCTTCATGCAGCAAGTGTTCCTCCGGCGCGCCGCAGGTATTGACGAGGCGGCTTTTGAGCGGAAACTGTACGTCATCCGCAAGCGCGCTCACAACGCCATCCGCAGGACGGAAGTAGACCCCTACTGGTACAATTCCACACTGTCGTGCCGCACGATCGTCTACAAGGGAATGTTAATGCCGGTACAAGTGGGAGATTACTATCCCGACCTCCACGACCCCGACATGGAAAGCGCTTTAGCCCTAGTTCACTCGCGCTTCAGCACCAATACTTTTCCGAGTTGGGAACGATCGCACCCTTACCGCTACATCGCCCACAACGGCGAAATCAACACGATGCGCGGCAACATCAACTGGATGCACGCGCGGCAATCCTTGTTCGAGTCCGAGTTGTTCGGCGATGATTTAAAGAAAATCCCGAATTTAATCAACATCGAAGGTAGCGACTCAACGATTTTTGACAACGCTTTGGAATTACTATATTTGGCCGGGCGTTCTTTACCCCACGCCGTAATGATGATGATTCCCGAACCTTGGACAGCCCACGAGTCCATGAGTGACGAGAAAAAAGCTTTCTACGAATATCATTCCTGCTTGATGGAACCTTGGGATGGCCCGGCTTCGATCGCATTTACCGACGGAACATCGATCGGCGCAGTGCTCGATCGCAACGGTTTGCGCCCTTCCCGCTACTGCGTCACCAAAGACGACTTAGTAATCATGGCATCGGAAGCCGGAGTTTTGCCGATCGCCCCAGAAAGAATCCTCTCAAAAGGCCGCCTGCAACCGGGGAGGCTGTTCCTAGTAAATACCGAGGAAGGCCGCATCGTTTCTGACGAAGAAATTAAGACCAAAATCTCTACAGAACACCCCTACCGCGAGTGGATCGACCAGCACATGGTCGAAATCGCCAAACTCCCAGATGCGCCAGCAGTCGCAGAATCCGACCCCGAAACATTGATCCAGCGCCAAATGGCCTTTGGCTACACCTTTGAAGAACTGCGGTTGCTGTTAGCGCCAATGGCAAAAAATGGTGTAGAAGCTGTCGGTGCAATGGGTGCGGATACGCCGCTGGCTGTGCTTTCCAACCGCCCAAAACTGCTTTACGAATACTTCCAGCAACTGTTTGCTCAAGTTACCAATCCGCCGATAGATTCGATCCGCGAAGAAATTGTAACTTCTGCTGAAACTACGATCGGCGCTGAACGCAATTTGCTGAAGCCAGAACCAGAAAGCTGCCATTTAATCGAACTGAAAACCCCAATTCTCAGCAATGAAGAATTAGCAAAACTCAAACAGGTAAATCTAGGCAATTTCCGCTCTATCACACTGCCGATTTTGTTCAACCCCAAAAGCGGGGTAAAAGGTCTCGAACAGGCGTTAGAAGATGTGTTTGCAGCAGCAGATAGCGCTATCGCCTCTGGGGTGAATATCATCATTTTGAGCGATCGGGGAATCAACGCCGAAAACGCTCCGATTCCGGCGCTGCTGGCGGTTGCGGGCCTGCACCACCACTTGATCAGTAAAGGTACGCGCACGCAGGCGGGACTTGTTCTCGAATCCGGTGAACCGCGCGAAGTGCATCACTTTGCGACTTTAATCGGCTACGGTTGCGGTGCGATTAATCCGTATTTGGCCTTTGAGACGATCGCCGATTCGATCCGCGAAAAATTGCTGCTAGATGTTGATTACAAAACAGCTTGCAAAAACTACGTGAAAGCCGCAACTAAGGGTGTGACAAAAGTTGCCTCAAAAATTGGGATTTCCACCATTCAAAGTTATCGCGGTGCACAGATATTTGAGGCGATCGGATTGAACAAATCCGTAGTCGATAAATACTTCACTTGGACAGCATCGCGGATTGCAGGTGTAGACTTGGAAATCATCGCCCAAGAAGCGATTTTACGCCACACCCACGCATTCCCAGAACGCCCCAGCAGCGGACATACTCTCGATGTCGGCGGCGAATATCAGTGGCGAAAAGAAGGCGAGGCGCATTTGTTCAGCCCGCAGACAATTCACGCGCTGCAAAAGTCGGTACGCGAGGGAAGTTACCCGCTTTTCAAACAGTATTCTGGGCTGGTTAATGAACAAAACCAGCAGCATTTTACCTTGCGCGGTTTGTTGCAATTCAAGCAGCGGGAATCGATACCGATTGAAGAAGTCGAACCCGTGGAAGCGATTGTCAAACGCTTCAAAACCGGGGCGATGAGTTATGGTTCGATTTCCCAAGAAGCGCATGAGTCTCTGGCGATCGCCATGAACCGCATTGGTGGTAAATCGAACACCGGTGAAGGCGGCGAAGATTCCGATCGCTATACTTGGACGAACGATCGGGGCGACTCGAAAAACAGTGCGATCAAACAAGTTGCTTCCGGGCGTTTCGGCGTTACCAGCTTGTACCTTTCCCAAGCGCGGGAATTGCAAATTAAGATGGCGCAAGGCGCGAAACCTGGAGAAGGCGGACAGTTGCCGGGTAAAAAAGTATACCCTTGGATTGCGAAAGTACGGAACTCTACTCCCGGCGTGGGTTTGATTTCGCCTCCTCCTCACCACGACATTTATTCGATCGAGGATTTGGCCGAATTGATTCATGACTTGAAAAATGCCAACCGGGAAGCGCGGGTTAGCGTCAAACTGGTGTCGGAAGTGGGAGTCGGGACGATCGCGGCTGGTGTAGCGAAGGCCCACGCCGATGTGGTGCTAATTTCCGGCTACGACGGCGGTACAGGCGCATCCCCGCAAACTTCGATCAAACACGCGGGTTTACCTTGGGAGTTGGGATTGGCGGAAACTCACCAGACTTTGGTACTCAACAATCTCCGCAGTCGCATTGCTGTGGAAACCGACGGTCAAATGAAAACCGGGCGCGATGTAGCAATTGCTGCACTGCTTGGTGCTGAGGAATTCGGTTTTGCCACCGCGCCGCTGGTAACTTTGGGCTGTATCATGATGCGCGTCTGCCATCAAAACACTTGCCCCGTGGGTGTTGCAACTCAAGATCCCTTGTTGCGGAAAAACTTTACGGGCGATCCGCAGCACACGGTAAACTTTATGACATTCATCGCGCAGGAAGTGCGTGAAATTATGGCGCAGTTGGGCTTCCGCACGCTGAATGAAATGGTGGGCCGCACTGATGTGTTGGAAGCGCAGCAAGCGGTGGAACACTGGAAGGCTAAGGGTTTGGATTTCTCGAACATTCTGTTCCAGCCGGAGGTTGGGGCGGATGTCGGGCGCTATTGTCAGATGGCGCAGGATCACGGTTTGGAAAAGTCGATGGATATGACTGTGTTGTTGGATTTGTGCAAAGGTGCGATCGCAAATGGCGAAAAAGTGCACGCAAAACTGCCAATTACCAACATCAACCGCGTTGTCGGCACAATTCTCGGTAACGAAATCACCAAACGCCACTGGGAAGGTTTACCCGATGACACGGTACACCTGCACTTCCAAGGTAGCGCGGGACAAAGCTTTGGCGCATTTGTGCCCAAGGGAGTCACGCTGGAGCTCGAAGGCGAGGCCAACGACTATCTCGGCAAGGGCCTGAGCGGCGGCAAAATCATCTTGTATCCGTCGCCGGCTTCTACCTTTGTCGCAGAAGAAAATGTGATTGTCGGCAACGTGGTGCTTTACGGAGCCACCGCTGGTGATGTTTTCATCCGGGGGATGGCGGGTGAACGTTTCGGAGTCCGCAATTCCGGGGTAAACGCCGTAGTTGAGGGTGTGGGCGATCACGGTTGCGAGTACATGACTGGCGGCAAAGTTGTGGTTTTGGGTGAAACCGGGCGCAATTTTGCAGCGGGTATGAGTGGCGGTGTTGCTTACATTTTGGATGAGGCGGGGGATTTTGCTACTCGCTGCAATATGTCGATGGTGGATTTGGAAAAACTGGAGGATGTTGAGGAAATTAGCGATTTGCGGCTGATGCTTCAAACTCATGTTGATTTGACTGGAAGTGCAAAAGCATCAAAGGTTCTTGCTGCGTGGGATGAGATGGTGCCGGTGTTTGTGAAAGTGATGCCGCGGGATTATAAGCGGGTGTTGCAGGCCATTGAAAGGGCGATCGCATCGGGTTTAAGCGGTGATGATGCGCTGACGGCTGCGTTTGAAGAAAACGCTCGCGATGTCGCTCGGATTGGCGGCAGTTAATTATAACAATCCTGTTTCTTGTTTTCTGGGGTGGGCTTCTAGCCCGCCCCAAAATTAAATTTAAATGCAGAAAAGCTGAGAATGGAAACAAAGCTTGAAGTCGATCGCCGTTCCCGGAAAAGGACTCGTCATGAATACTGATGATGCGCTAATTAAAGAAATCCTTAAACGTTGGCAACCGCGATCGAGTCGATGTGGTCGCCTAGTGCAACGATCAGATACCGTTTTGCATTGGCATTACAGCGTTGCTCTATCGGATGCGTCTGCGCTCGGTTGGTGGCCCGAGCATCCGAGCCGTCCATCAGATCGAGGATGCTTGGCTATCGAAAAGCTAGGTGATAATTTTCATGATGCCCTGAAAGTTCCCTATCTCAATCGATCTGAAATTTTGACGAATTTAATTGCTTCTGTCCCGGCGTTTCACGAGGAATGGAACTATGGCGTTCAAGGATGGAATTGCGAACATTGGGCGCGTTTGGTAACGACCGGGCAACCGATTTCGTATCAAATCAAAACTCAAGGTTTTGGAATATTTGACCTATTTGGCACGTTACACAATCGCGGCGAGGCGATCGCACACCTCAATGGTTATAGGGACTATGCGGATCAACAAATCCGCGCGATCGCTGACAATGGTTAAAACCTATGTAGCCTGCATCTTTCTATCATGCTTTGTCAAAGTATTATGGTTTATAATCAAGTTGTACTACTATGAAGCACTCTGCCAAAATGCTTATGCCAATTCAATTTCGGTTCCATCCAGAGAAAGCTATTGAAGCAGCAGCAGTGTTCTTAAAGCTGCACGATCGGCCTATGAAATATTTAGGCTTACTGAAGATGCTTTACATAGCTGACCGTATTGCATTGAAACGCATAGAGCAACCGATTACTGGCGATCGTTATGTATCTATGAATTATGGCCCCGTCCTCAGTGGTGTTTATGACCTGATTAAGGGGAAGCCCATTGATAATGCCTTACCTCTCTGGTCTAAGTTCATTGCCACGAAAAATGAACAAAATGAACATCTTGTTTCCCTGTTGAACGATCCAGGAAATGCAGATCTTTGCGAAGAAGAGGAGGAAATCATTCAAGAGGTTTATCAAGCTTTTGGGCATCTCGATCCTTTTCTGGTTGCTGAGTGGACTCATGACCTTCCAGAATGGCAAGATCCGCACGGTTCAGCCATTCCGATTGCTGTAGAGGATATTCTAAAAAATGTGGGTAAGAGTGACGAAGAAATAGGTGAAATTCAGGATTCAGCCATCCGAGAGGCATATCTAGATGGGGTTTTGATGGGTAACAGTGACGAGAAAATATCCCAAATTCAGCAGTCAGCCATCCGGGAGGCATATCTAGATGAGGTTTTGAATGGCTAGCATCATCATTAATTTGGGAGATGCTTTTTTGCTGGATACACCTCCTAACAGTGAACATCTATATATTGCCATTGCACAAACTTCTGAAAGCAGCTATCTCTTCGTTAACGTCACTAGCCGCAGACCTAATTCTGAAGATGCCTGTATTCTCCTACCAGGTTCGGGTGTACCAAGCTTTATAATCCGTGAGTCTGTGATAGCTTACCAATTTGCTCGTGAGATGAATGATACTGAACTAGCTGGATTAATTACTGCTGGTAGTCCTATTCCAAAAGGATCTTGTTCAGTGGCTGTTCTGGCACAAATCCAGCAGGGTGGTTTGGTTTCCAAGCGGTTGAAGAACAGGTATAAAGTCGCCCTCCAAGGTTTCTTGGGAATATCGTGAGATTTTGTTGAGCGTTTAGTTCTGGAAACCTGAAATCTAACACTCCGATCGCGAATTTATGAGTTGTGAATCTGAGGAGGACTAATGTTAGATATTGCATAAAACAGAAGTAGAGGAAATTGTGCAATGGATAAACTAATCGAGTATCCCAAACTAATTAAGCGTATTTTGACGGAGTATATAAAATTGTGCAATAATCGCTCTTCTCAACAAGAAACCGAGACATTCTTGATTGCAGACGAGCAAAACGGTCATTACATCTGGATGAATCTGGGCTGGCCTCATGGCGATCGCCTTACGGGAATGACAGTCTACGTTCGGATTTGCGATCGCAAATTTTGGATCGAGGAAGACTGGACAGAATATGGGATTGCAACGGATTTAGTAGAAGCAGGGGTTCCCAAAGAAGATATTGTGCTGGCATTTCACGAGCCTGAAATGCGGCAATACACAGATTTTGCAGTCGCTTCGTAGCATATTTATGGGAAAATTAACAAAAGATACTATGAATCAAGAATTTTGGAACCAGATCAAGTCCAAGTATCAACTTGGAAAACTAATCTATGGCAAAGTTGAATTTCATGCACCTTTTGGAGTCTTTGTCAATCTTGGCGATGCAGAGGTAAAAGGGCTTATTCAAATTTCCGACTTTCTCGATACAGGCTCGATGACACCAGAAATGTATCCTGATGTTGGTTCGCCTGTCGGTGCAGTTGTCATTGGCTACACTGAAGACGATCGCCAACAAGTCTGGTTGAGCGTTAAACCCAGCGTGCTACAAAAATCTCTTATCAAGTTAAAAATTCCCGTTGCAAATCAATTATGACGCAGAGAGACTATGAAAGCAATTGAAACCACCGGAAAAATTGACAATCGAGGGCGACTTTTTCTCGATCGCCCCCTTGCCCTTGCCAACTACAGCCACGTTCGGATTATTGTCTTAGTACCGGAAGACACTGATATCGATCCAGATGATGACCCCATCGAAACTGTCCTCGAAGGGCTTCAGCAAGGCTTCCACGAAGCAATTACCGGACAAACTCTCCCTTTGTCTCAAATGTGGGACGGCATCAATGATAATCGATCGAACTAGCTATTTATGAAAATTCCCAATAGCGATCGACTCAAATCGTAGTAACTGAGAGTAGAATTGAGTTTCTAGTTTCCATAGAGCAACGCCGCTTTGAGCCAGATTCAAATCTTAAACTTACAAAACCTTAGCCAGGGACTCCCTGCGATTACACCTGCTTTTGGAGCCGCGATCGCAGAAGCAGGTGCGATTTGCCTAACCGATGAAGCTCACCAACCAGGAGTAACACTTGAAATTGAAGGAGAATTTTCTACTGCGTTCAAATTAGATTGGCAGCCAGTCACCGAGCAAACCCGAAGATGTTAGAATGACGAAGAATACACGACTGAGCAGGCTGCTTATGGAATCGCATTCCTGTTAATTCTACAATTAACAAATCTCACAGTCATTGAACGTTCTCGCAAAGGAACTGGATTTGACTATTGGTTAGGAAGTCAAAATTCAGCTACCACGTTGCCATTTGAGCGAATGGCGCGCCTAGAGGTTTCTGGAATTCGCAAAGGCAATCGAAGTCAAATCAATGCTAGAGTCAAGCTGAAAACGGAACAAACCCGCATCTCAGACGCACAAGGCTTGCCAGCGTATATCATTGTAGTAGAGTTCAGCAGACCGATTTCTATTATTGGTGCAAAGCAAAATCCTGAAGGAACCGTACTCCAATGAGCCAGATTCAATCGCTCCACCAACAAGCAATGGATTTAGCCGAAGCAGCGGCAGTCGCCCGCTTAAGAGGTGCGTTGGACTTGGCTGCACAATTCACGCGCCAAGCCTTTGAGAAAGAAACTCAGGCCGCAGCCTTAATCGCTAGCACCCTTGATGCTGAACCCACTCGTTCTGTGCTTCACCGCAGCGCAGCATCTTTAGCGATTGAATGTGGCGAATTAAGAATGGCAGAACGTCTAATTGCAACCGCGTTATCTGGCAATCCCCCTTTAGAAATTGCTGAAGAACTTAAAGATTTATTCATCCAGATCAACTTGAGCCAATATCTGAAGCGTCAAGGAATCCACATCGACATTCAAGAATTGCCAGGACTGGTAAATCAATAGCACTCGTTAGGAAAACTATCCAAGAAACCGGGTTTCTCCGATCATCTCAGCATCCCCACCAAGATCGAGGAAGAAACCCGGTTTCTCAACCCCCGCGCGCCGATGGGTTTCTCGAAGTTCTTTGATATGCTGGGAAACACTGTAGCAGTCGTCACCGTGCCTGGAAGTTTTTTGCGATCGCCCACGGGTGCAGACAGACCTACAGTGAGACTTGTGAATAGTTTAGCTGCGTAAGTACCGAAAGCAGTTCGTGCGATATAATGCGATCGCTAGATTGTGGAATAGTAATCCAAAAAAAAGGATAATTATGACCGTCGAACAAGCCATTTTAGAAAATGTCAAGGTCTTATCGGCAGACCCGCAACAAGAAGTATTAGCCTTTATCAAATTCTTGCATTCGGATAAAGGAGAAGATATTTATAAAGGACGCTTCAAAGAACTCCAGCAAGAAATTCGTCTGGGAATGGATGCGGCCGAACGAGGTGAAGTAATTGATGCGGAAGATATGTTTCGGAGTTTGCGCTTAAAGCTACAACGCTGATAAGATATAATATAAAATATTATGAGTTAATGCAGCAAACCATGAGTACAGCAGCCCTAACTACAAAACAGTACATTGAAGAACGGGAAGATTGCTACCGAATTGTCGGGAAGCGCGTTTCTCTCGATTCAATTATTTATGCTTTCCTGGCAGGACAATCACCTGAAAGCATCGTTCAGTCATTTGCAGCAGTGACACTAGAAGAAGTTTATGGAGCGATTACCTTTTACTTGGCTAATCGCACAGCTATTAATGCTTATTTGTCCGAGGGAGAACAACTATTTGAAACATTGAGACAGCAAGCAAGGGAAAATAACTCGTTGCTTTATCAAAAGTTTTACACTCAGACTAGCCCGCAATGAAAATTATTTTCCAAGCAGATGCCGATCTCAATCAAGCGATTGTAACAGGAGTTCTGAGACGCGAGGCAACTGTTGATTTTCAAGCATCAAACGCATCGCTTTTAAGTGGCTTGACAGATTGAGAAGTTCTAAGTTTTGCAGCACAAGAAAATAGAATTCTCGTTTCCCACGACCAAAGAACCATGCCGAGATATTTTGCAGAGTTTATTTCTACTCAAACAACTTCCGGTGTAATTATAGTGTTGCAAAGTTTTCCTATTAGCGACGCGATCGACAATTTAATCAAAATATGGCAGACATCCGAATCAGAAGACTGGGTGAATCGCATTGCATACTTACCTCTGTGATTCCAGCTACGGGACATACAATTCTACGAAAATCAACAGGAACTATCAATAGTTTTGTGAATGGCTAGGAAAATCAACAAGCAAAATGATTCAATCCATACCAAAAATATCCATCAAACCTGGATATCGCGCCCAGTCAGATGATAAAACTCCTGAAGCTGATGCAATTGATTTCTACCAATTGCGGCAACTCACCAATTCCCAACGGTGGCAAATGGCGGCAAAATTAAATCGTTGGGCAAAAACTGTTAGCTTGCGCGGGATGAAAAAAGCTTGTCCATCAACCTACCAAGAGCGATTTGCCCGATCGATCTTACGTAGCAAATGGCTGCCAATTTTAACCCCCACCAGTGAGGCCCCTATGTGGACGCAAGACCCCAGCGAAATTGCTAGACTGTTGCACCCAATTTTTGAAACATTAGGTATCTCTTATTATATTACAGGAGGAGTTGCCGCTTCTGTCTATGGCGACCCCAGAACAACACGCGATTTAGATTTAGTAATTGAATTGATCCGAGATAATATTTCTCAATTAGTTGCAGCACTAGAAACCGCTGGTTTTTACTGTCCTCCGGGTTCGGTAGAAGATATTCAACAGGGCAGAGGGATGGTGTTGAGCGTCACTCACATGGCTTCAGTATTGAACGCTGATATTGTGCTGAATTCTCAGACTGAATTCGATCGCTCAAAAATGGCAAGACGACGATTAGAAGCCCTAGACGAAGCTGGTGTAGAAGACTTTTGGATAGCTTCTCCTGAAGATATTGTGTTGGCAAAACTGCTCTGGCGGCAACAGTCTCAGCCTCAAAAACAATGGTATGATGTTTTGGGAATTCTGAAAGTCCAAGCTGAGCATTTGGAGCAGGGTTATTTGACTGAGTGGGCGCAACAATTGGGATTAATTGATGATTTGAATCTAGCTTTTAGTGAAGCAGGGACTTGATACGTGAGTATTAACTCAACACGTAGCGACAGTTTCAGGGCTGACGCAGGGGCGGGCTGATTCCCGGTTTTTAGGAAAAATTTTGCGTTTAAGCAAATCAAATCTGCGATCGATCGCCTATAATCAAAAATCAGACCAGCCATAAAAAACCATCGCCATGAGCGTAATTGCAGTTAAATGGTCGATCGACGAATACCACCAAATGATCTCCTCGCGCATCTTAGAAAATCGGCGCGTCGAACTGCTGAAGGGAGAAGTTGTTGAAATGTCACCAGAAGGGGAACCCCACGCCTATTTTAGCAGCGAAGCAGGAGAATATCTGATCAGGCTGTTGGGCGATCGCGCTACCATCCGTTCAGCCAAGCCGATTACGCTTCCTAACGACTCGGAACCAGAACCCGATATTGCGATCGTACAGCGATTGGGCCGCACATATCTCGAACATCACCCCTATCCCGAAAACATTTTCTGGCTGATAGAATACTCAGATTCCACTCTCGTTAAAGATTTAGAGACGAAAACGAAAATCTACGCAGAAGTCGGAATCCCCGAATACTGGGTGGTTAACCTCAAAAGAAGACACCTGATAGTATTTCGAGATCCTCTTGATGGAGATTACACTTCCAAGCTGACGCTAACCGCCGGAACCGTTAACCCGCTAGCATTTCCCGATGTGGCTGTGTCGGTAAGTGCGATCGTTAGCACTTGATTTTCCTTGTAAATTCCGCCTTCAAATCACAGGTAAACCGTCCTGAAATACCAGCAATTCTCCCGGTTGAATTTGCGTCCAAACTTCATCATCAGTCAGCGGAAAAGTAGCAATAACCGCCACGCGATCGCCCTCCTGTGTCAGTTCCCGGAAATCCACAGTTACATCTTCATCGATCGAATGCGCCCTCGCAAAAGGTGCTTGTCGCACAATATAATGCAGATTCGTAGAACAGTGTGTAAATAAATGTTCTCCATCAGAAAGTAAATAGTTAAAAATTCCGTGCGCTGCCAAAGTTTTAGTAATTTCGTTCAAAACTTCGTAAATTTCCGTCAAAGCAGGCTTATTTTGAGGAAAATTTTCTCGCAACCTTTCTAATATCAAACAAAATGCTTTTTCGCTGTCAGTTTTGCCGACAGCTTTATAAAATCCCGCAGTTTCAGGATGAAAATTTTCCAGATTACCATTGTGAGCAAACACCCAATAGCGTCCCCAAAGTTCCCGAATAAAAGGGTGGCAGTTTTCCAGAGCAATTTCGCCTTGGGTAGCTTTGCGGATGTGAGCAATGACGTTAGTTGAGTGAATGGGATAGCGCCGCACAACTTCCGCAACCGGAGAAGCAACCGCAGGTTTTGAGTCGATAAACAGGCGGCATCCCAAACCTTCAAAAAAAGCAATTCCCCAACCGTCTTGATGAAAGTCTGTTTTGCCACCCCTTGCAGAAAAACCTTCAAAAGAAAAGCAAATATCTGTTGGAACATTGCAGTTCATTCCCAGTAATTGGCACATAGCTTTTAAATCTCTGGAGTTTGGATAGATGTCGCAGCTATTGGCAGCTACAGATTTTTGATGATACCATTATAGTATGAATTAATTGAGCATGATAAAAAAATATAATCAATGTGCTTTTCTTGTCCCCCCCTTTTTAAGGGGTGTGCCAGGGAGATCGGTCTTAAGTGAACCGTATTTTATCATAGCCCAAGAGAAGGCGATGCTTTCTGAGGATTGCTCTCTCTTGGCTTAATTAACTTCATTTTTAATTCAAGTTTCTGGGGGAAAGTCAGAAAACTGTTTGATACTCTTCAAAATTATTTGAGGCTTGCTTTTGTACTGTTCAACCTTGCCACTGATATACACATAACCGCGTCCTTGACCAGCATAACGTTTCTCAATCAATCGCTTCAAAGGAGCCATTTCATCAGTTTCGGCATCCGGTATCCACAAATCTAATTTATGATAAACTGAACCAGCATAAATCAGGGCATTTCCACCGATCCATTTATTAATCCCAGCCTGCAAGTCGCAGAAAATAGTAATAGATTTAGCCTGCTCGGAAGCCGCTAAGATTTTCGGGTAGTGCAATCTCACAGACAGGACTCCGGTGGTTACTTCCGACAAGCGAAAATCTTCAACAATGGAGCCGCGCATCGACCACCAAGGAAGCAAGTTTGCATAGTTGCGAGAGGGAATTTTGGCATTAGTAATCGGATTCCAAATCATCAGATTGTAAGCTTTTGCGGCGGATTCTGCCTGAGTCATTGGTCGGTGATACAATCGGGATCGCCCGTATTTCACAAAGTACGGACTCCAGCCTTCTTCAATTAGTTTAAGATTGTAATTTTCTCCATCTTTGTGTATGTAACAGAGGATGCGTCCGTAGTTGTCGCGGTGTTTTAAGAGTGCAACTTCAACCGCATCGTCTGTATCAAATTCAATATCAACTTTAGCTAGTCCACCATCTGCTGTCGCGAAGTATTGTTTAGCCATTTCCGAAGCTGCTTTCCCCGCCGCGGTTACAGGTTTTGAAGTGTTGGAGTAACTTTCTTCTGTATCGACGCAAATCAGTCGCAATGACTCGGTTTTGCCGTTAAGAGCAACTTTGACAGTATCGCCATCAACTACTTGAGTTATTTGCAGGTTCGGAATTCTGGTTGCCATATTTCGCAGCCTGTTAGACTTGAGATTTCATTCACATATTGGCTAAAGTGTACATGAGTTTGGTGCTGAATGCAATTTCTTAGGAGTGAGACCTTCTGTTGGCTACTGGATATATAGCACAATACGGTTCAGTTAATATTTTTTTGTCCGAATAGAGCGTCTTCTGGAAGCAATTGCAGTGTCTATTTTTCACAGAGATTTCTCAACCGGACTCTCTTGTATGAACCGTATTGATATCTAGCATTCTGTGCAACCTTACCGATTAGTGTTGGTATTTTTGATATTGATTTTTGCAAGTTGCTGCGTAATTTATCAAGTCTGGGAAAAAAGCCCTAAAATCTGATTCAAGCTGCTGATAATTAACTGTTAAATCTTCTAGGCCATCTGCTAAGTTATTAGTCCAGTTGATTCTTGCCGATATTCTCTTGAGAGCATGATCTATTCCGTCAATTTCCTTGTAGGAGTCGAGCCAGTCATAGGCAATTATTTTTGGTAGCACTTCCTGAAGCGATTCGGGCAATATATCGCGGTTGTCTTGCAATACTTTGTACGCATTACGCGAAAACTCGCGGAGGGGAACTTGTGAATATTCCAGCCAATTTTTAGCTAAGAAGTGGTCATAAAATACGTCTACCAACACTCCGGCAAATCTGCGTCTATCGGCGCAAACAAGGCTTGTACTCGATCGCACTACTGCATGAGAGTCGGTGTAGATATCTACTTTTCGGTGCAAATCGATGCCGTTTCTAATGTCCTCGGAATAAAGATTGACTGCCGAACCCTTGACAAAATCGCCTAAGAGGTTGCCAATCAGCGATGCTGGCGTACCGTCTGATAAGAATAGATGAGCTAAATAATTCATTGCTACATTAAACAGATATAATACCATTTTTGAAACATGATGCAACTGTATTTGTAGGGTGTGTTGCTCTCTTCTCTTTAAATGCCTATTTAATCGACTTACATGAGAAGTGCTCAATCCATATCCAAGGAGTGAGTTTGTTAGCTAATATTCTTATTAGTAACTTCATTTTTTTTCATAAATTTGATTATCTGATTTTCTATAACCTTCGAGTTGAGGTATGGTGCGAAAACGCTTGAATATTTGATATTTTGAACCTTTTTTTTCGTCTATTATTTTACAGAAATTTACCTCGAAAGAACCTACAATATATAGCCTTTTTCAGAAAGATTAGGTACGCTTCCGGCATAGGGCATAGGGCTATCCTCACTTTTTTGAGAACCGCTATAAGTATCCGCTCAATAAATCGGGGTAGACTACCGTGTCGGGAAGGTTTTTGCGATGTTTGAGGCTCGTCAGTGAGCGATTTTCCCCGATTTATTGAGTGGATACAAAATTTGTATATATTAACACGCCAAATACTATGATCGAAGGTTAACAAGTTAAAATTAGTTAATACCATTTTGACAAAAAATTGCTACACAATAAATGTTGTGTTTGTTTACAATGACCCTGCTCTGGCGGTAATATTGATATTAACACAAATTTTTTCATTCCTAAGCAAAATAGCGACATCCGCGCCAACGCAATCCGAGGCCAAGGCGGAAATATTATCATTAACGCACAAGGTATTTTTCGCTCGACTGACAGCGACATCGACGCCAGTTCAGAATTAGGAATTAACGGCAATGTCGAACTTAGAACTCCCAATACTGACCCCGTAAAAGGATTAAATCAGCCAGAAACCACCCGATTTCCCCCGCCGCCGGCGCGAGGCTGTCAAACTACCGGCCAAAGGACAAGTCGGTTTGTCATCACCGGGCGCGGCGGTTTGCCACCGAGTCCCAGGGAACGAGTCAGCAGCAGCAACGATAATTTTGATGTCGCCAAGCCGCTGGTTGAGGCTCAAGGCTGGATAATTAACGCTAAGGGCGAGATTGAATTGGTAACAAATTCGGCGGTAGTTGTGCCTTACAGTCCTGGGGGAACACCACCAATTTGCAATTAATATCAATTAATCAACAAGATTCGTAAAGTTCGTAGTGAGGAATGCAAGTCCTTCTTTCCGATGACTAAAGTCCTCACTACAAACCATTTTGATTGTGGCTGCTGAGAATAATCCACTGCATTAACTGCTGCCACTCCGGAGATTGAGTTAATAAATCTGCATCCAATTCATTGCCAGCATCCTGCGAAAATTCGGCGAAACATTCCGCCCAATCAATTACTGTTTCCACAGGCAAATAAGGCGTATAATTCCAAGAACGCTGTAAAAATTCTGCCATCTCAACGGAATGACCGGTGCGGTGCAAATACCAAGCAATCCAAACTAAGGTACTGTACTTGATTTGCTTTTCCAACAAACGTATTTTATCGGGCAATTCGGGGCGGGAAAAAAAACTGTCTATGACTGCCGCCAGGGATTTAGCTTGCGGTAAACCTTTGTACATGGCGCTTTGTTCGTGCTGGCGGTAGCAAACTGTTATTTGCCGCAGCCACTCTGTTTCGCATCCCATTAAGGCTAAACGCAGCACTAAATCTGTATCTTCCGCCGGGGGAAATCGAGGGTCAAATCCGCCGGCTCGCTCTAACCAATGGCGGCGAAATACCATCGCGCTGGGTAATACTGGTTTCCACCGCAGCCACATTTCTAAGTCTAATTTAGGGACGTTTTTCCAGGGTGTGACATCTTTGATCGGTTCGCCTATACTGTTGACTTGACGCCAGCCACTGTGGACTATTCCTAAATTTGGTTGCGCTGCAAATACAGCGATTTGTGCTGCTATTTTGTCTGGTAAGAAGTAGTCATCTGCATCGAGAAAGGCGATGAATTCTCCTCGCGCTAGCTCGATGCCGCGATTTCGGGCAATGGAAACTCCTTGATTTTGTTGGTAAATGTAGCGAATTCGATCGCCATATTGCTCTAAAACTAATCTGGTGTCGTCTCGGGAACCGTCGTCTACGACAATAATTTCCCAGTCAGTATAGGTTTGGCGCAGCACGCTATCAACGGCTTGGCCGACGTAAGCAGCGCAGTTGTAAGCCGGAATCACCACGCTTACCTGCGGAGTTCGATCGCTCATCATGAATATCCAGTCCGAAGGATTATAATCTATACAGGCTGGGCGGATTTACTAAAATCCTGGCTGTGAAATCCAGAAAAATTATGCACTCGCCCCTCAAAGATTTATTGATTAAATCCAGTTGCGTCTTGATTATACAATACGTCTAAGGTGCGTCAGAGACTGACGCACCGGATAAGCGATGCTTTTTGAGCATAAATTTGGTTCAAGAATTTGCCCAAGTAAGTTGGCGCGAATTCAGTAAATCGTGGGGGCGAATTCCTAAAGGACTGGGATCGCCTTTTACCTTCAAATACTTGTCAGCTATTTGCAAAACCTGTTCGGGATTGGGTGGCTTGGTCAAAAAATCGGAAGCACCTGTAAGTTTCGCTCGCGTGCGATCGATTATACTGTCTTGACCAGTCAAAAATACGATCGGAGTTTCCCGAAAACTCGGTGTTTTCCGCAAAAAATTGCACAAAGCAAAACCACTTGTCTTCGGCATCACCACGTCCATAAAAATTAAAGCAGGCTTCTGTTTGGCGATGATGCCCACTCCATCCATCGGATCTTGAATTTTTAGGACTCGATACCCCGCCGGCAATAAAATTTGCTGTAAAAATTCGCATACTGTCGGACTGTCATCGATACAGGCAATCAAAGGGCGCACCCGCCCATTCATCGCCGCAGCAAGGCGCCACTGTTCTATAGGCGACGGTAAGTCTGGTACTGTTCGGAAATTTACTAAACCCTGCTTCATGTAATTAACTAAAGCGCGAGTTGCGACGGTGACGCACTGTTTTTTCTTAAATGCAATATCCCAAAGAGTATTCTCGCCGTTAAATACGTTACCCAAAGCTATCAAAGAACTAGAGCTAAATCGATTTTCCTGTAACTTGGCCGACGCTTTTAAAAGCGGTGCTTGTTCAGGATCTACCAGCCACAAACCCATTCCTTTCCACTTCTGCCAAATTTGTTCTGTAGAACACAGAATTTTTTCTACTTCCGTTACAGACAGCAGCAAAGAAGAGATAATTTTAGAAAAATATTTTTCCGACGGACGCCATTCCCGACGTAAACCCGATTGACCGATCAGAGCAAAGAAAACTTCCGAAACGCTGCTGTGGACGATCGCCTTAGCTTGTTGCAAACTCATTTCGCTGGCTGCCAGCCCTTGCTGAATCAGTTGATATTCCCATAGTTCCCCAGCATCGAGGTCTCTGAGATCCACTTGAAAGTTGCGACAGTGTTGCCCAACAGCCCTGTACCAGCGCCTCGCCCTATGCGCTCCTCCTGTCGCATAAACCAAACTACCCTGGAAAAAGTAAAGTTGCCACTGTTGTTCGCCTTGCTCTAACAGCAGTTTTCCCGTTGCTTGTTTCTGGCTGAGCACTGCCAGAGTATGAGATAGCATTTTGTACCCGATTGCGGTAGCAGACATATCAACTCGCATCCCCTGTACTCCTGTTTCTCCTATTATATAGATGCTGAGTTGTGGAATAAAACAGTAATATTACTGAATTTTGCTCAAAAAAACACACTTTATGCTGCGAGTGCAACCCCATCAGGTACTGATACAATTTCTCCAAAATAATGCAGCCATAGGTAGGCTGAAAACCCTTAATTCATCAGTTATTCCCAAATTTCAAATCTGAAATCTGAAATCTCAAATGGTACGATACCCCTCAGGAGTTTTAGCCATCAGGATGCAGCGCCTATTTGCACTAAGCTGTCGCGTATTTAAATTAAATATTCGGTACGGCGTCGGAGCAACGTACCACAAGAGTGTTTGATTGATTTTTCACACACAATTTAAATGTAGAACA
>NZ_JAUBVX010000068.1:0-33251 GCF_036706065.1 Microcoleus sp. A2-C3
CGACTTGGCCGCTGGTGAAACAATTCCAGTTGCTTTGGTTGCTCCTTCCATCAACGGTTAATTTTTAACCTGAGATAACAAAAAGCGCTCCTAGAAATAGGGGCGCTTTTTGTTTGGGAAAAATTCTGTGTTTGTATTAGGAAAAACCCCATCAATATCAAAAAAACCGGGTTTTTTATCTAATCTTTTAGCCCACATTCCGCACCCGGAACTGGCACAAGGGAATTGATTGTAATGAGATCTCTTGAAAACCAATGAGAAAATCGAGAGACAGCGAGCCCCAATCAGAAATTAACAGTAATTGACAGACCAATTGATTCAAAATACTTAACAATTTCGACCGCTAATATCTCAAGTCACCACAAATTCAGCAGCAATTAAAATAGTAAATAGCTGCTCAATTAAAACTCAATTCAATTAAATTCACAAGCTGTATCAGCAATGAAAGTGTTTTCAATCACAACAACAAATAATAAGAACGACAGCTAACCGGAAAAAAGTTTAATATATTTATACGTTCTATTGTCAAGTTAGATATTTGGTAATTGGTAATTGCTCAACTAGGGGAAAAAAGGGAGCCATCAGTAGAGAGAGCTTGTTGAATAGATTGATAAGCAGTTAAACCCTGACGCTTGCCAGTATTGACAACCGAACGAACGGCTGCAAACAAATCTCTGCCCCATTCTGAACGGAAGCCATTAGTTACACGGCGAAATATCACGCTCATCCTAATCGCCTGTTCACTACTATTATTCGTTGGTGGAATTGCCGCATCTTCCAGAAATAGAAATAAATTGTCAATTAGCCCACCATAGCGTTTTCGTAACCGGATACCATCCGGATGATGTGGGGCTAAATTCAAAATCCTAGTTAATCTTTCCTGTAAATTTTCTCGATATCGATTAAATCTGGCATCGTCGATTCTTTCTCGTCGTCGATGGATGATAAAAGCTCTTAATAATAACCTCTTCATCGCTGGGGCGAAAATCCTGTCTCCAGCATCAATCGCATATTGACAGTCCCGCAATTGATGAGCCAAACACACTTGCCATTGTGGTGCGGGGTGATTTTTTTGAGCGCTAAATAAATCTGATACCCAGATATCGGGACGATGTTCTCCGAGAACTTCGTACATTACTCCACTGGCTCGGCTGGGGCGGATGACGTGTAAACAAACATCCTGATTCTGAAACACCCACTCCCACTCCCACTGTCCGTTAACTCTCGCACTCGTTTCATCTGAACAAATTAATTTTGCCCGCCGCAGCCGTTGTAGTATTTGAGTTACTTCGTCATCTAAACTGGTTTTGACCTTCACTAATAGGTTGGCGATTGCTCCTTCTGATATCTTGATTCCAAACACTTCTGCCAATATTCCCGATAGCCGTTCGTAGCTGATGGCATGAGTGTAACGGAGGTATGTGACCAAGCTTTGAATCGAACTGCTTTCCCGGTGAACCTGGTTCCATTCCCAATGGCACAGGTGCAACATACTCGGTTTGACAGCACGCACACTGACCACCATAACGTTCTATTCGGGTGATGATGGGGCGAATGGGGGGGAGTTCGATTTTTTTCGTATATCGATTGCAACTTCTGGGCGGTGGCGGTGACTTTCTCTCCACATTGGGGGCAATTTTTGACAATCGCGATGATTGTTTGGTCGGGATGAGGATGTAGTTCTCTGCCCCCTCCGACTCTTCCCACGCTTCTTTGTCTTTTTATCCCCTGAATTTTCGATGGCTTAATGTTCGGCTTGAATCCTTTGGATGGTGGAGTGCTAGAATTTTTGCTAGTTTTTTTGGGAGATGGCTCTGGTTTTGGTTCGTAGGTGGCTAATGCTGCGCTGAGTTTTTGGATTTCTTGCCATAGCTCTACTATCAAGGCTTCTTTTGCCTCGTTCGATAGTTGCTTTAAGTCGGGAGTTTTTCCATTCCTTTATCTAATGTCTATCTCGTCTTCTTGTCAAGGGGGTTGAGCAATTACGTTTTGACCATAAATTTGAAATGTCAAGTACATTGATGTTCACTCATTTTTTTATTATATCTTGCTTAAGTTATTAAATTTTCATTCCTAAGACTGGGTTGACGCTCTGTTCACAGACAAGTTTAAGTTGGGAAGCTGCTTGAAGTATGGGTGAAGACCCACTACTGATTCTTTCATGGAGTAGGGGTAATGCCCAACTTCCTTGAGCTTCCGGTATCCACGCAATGGTACTGTACCCTTGTCCAATAATTACGCCTTCCTGGTATTCATGGGTTCTGTCTTTTAAGGTTTTAGCGTCTGGTCTCCCCCATGCAGGTCAATTGCCACTAATATATATTCTGTTGCGGGTACTTGCTGTTCTAATTGCTCAAGGGTACAACTCCATCAGTTTTTTCCGGTCTGGCCTACAGTCTTGTAAGGCTTCATAGACGCGCTTGCCATTGACGATTGAATAATGGATTGAGTGAAAATTCCGCTAAACATGACGCATTTGGGCGTGGTCATTACTGCATCCATGAGCTCAAATGTTGCATACGAGAGCTCGTACCAATAACTCGTATGCTGCTTGACGAAAGTCCTTTAATCGTTCACTGTTCATTTAAGGAGTGGATAGGTTTTCTTTTTCACCCTCATTCTCTCCTTAACGGTGGCTCTAGTTCTTCTTTGGCCACCGTTCTCATCTTTATTTAGTTTAAACTACAGAAAAAAAGAGTTCTGGAAAAAAGTTTCAAATTCTTCCTCTCTCTCCCTCTCCCCCTCTCTCCTTACTTACCAGCTAGCCAAATCGGATAACCAGAAGAATCCTCAGCTTTCAACTTTTGAGCCTGATAACTCTTGCTAGTCCAATTAGCGACTGTTTGCAGACTTTCGGCCAAAAAATTTTCGCTACCAAACGCTTCAAATCCCAACGTCCACGACGGAGTGCCGTTAACATTTAACTGGGTAATTTCTACAATGCAGCCTTGGGGAATTGGTGCTTCGACAGGGACAGACATTAGCACACCTGGGGCAGAAACTTGGTAAAGACGCTGGGCTCGCTTTTTCTTGACCTTCACCCACTTTCCAGTGGCGATGATATCCGCTGGTAGTGGCGCCATCGTGTCGGCACATATCCACTTCAGCCATTTCTCGGCTTTGCCTTCCCAGCGGTTGCCGAAGGGCATCACGCCTAATTCTGCCTGCCGCCACTTTACCTGTAAATTTTTCCCGCGCAGTTTCACTCCCAAGTAGTCGCAACTAGGTATCAGCAAATATAAATCTTCTCGCTCTTCAGGCGGCGACAGATAACCGCCCAGACTCTCGCTGCCAAACCATTGCCCGATCGGTTTTGGCAGCGCACCGCTATTAAACCACCGCATTTCCAGACTGGCCCGCATAAATTTTTCCTCCATTCTTCCACAATTTTCGTCAAACCCAGACTGGGGGATTTGCCTCGCGCGATCGACTTTTGCGATTCTCAACTCTATCCTCCCCCTTCCGGGGCCCAGAGTCTACTGTCCACAGTCACACCATTTGAGATTTAAGATTTGAGATTTGGGAATGACTGATTATATAAGGGTTTGGATTTTGCCTCCCGTTGAATTTTTGGGGAAAACTGGTGTCCGAGTCGCGGCTTTGAAAAAAAAACTCATAATCCTTTACATATCTTCATTAGTCTGTTACATTTATTTACAGTACACCAAAACAACTTAGGAGGCTGACATGGCTGACAGAGGCTTACTGCTCGACAACGACGGCAAAATGAACAATTTTGCGATCGAGCCTAAAGTATACATTGACGATGAAGTCCGCACAGGCTTTACACCCTACGCAGAACGCTTGAACGGCCGCCTTGCCATGATTGGTTTTGTTTCTCTCTTGGCTTTAGAAATTTCGACCAAGCACGGACTGATTAGCTGGCTAACTAACCTGTAATAACTTTGTTAAAAATTAAATTGTACGGCTATGGCACGCGGGCGATACACAAACCGCGATCCATAGCTTAACTATTTTTAGGGGCTAGGTTTGGTGAGACAATTGAAATTAAATATTTTAGTGTTACCCTACCCGTAAAAATAATGCTCAAACGAATTGCAGCAATACTTCTGGTGGTTCTAAGCCTTAGCTTGACCGGTTGTGTGTCTAAAGTCACCGGACTCAAAAGCTATGTTGATACTGGCGATGGTTATCAATTTCTCTATCCTAATGGCTGGCTGCCGATCGCAGTTGCTAATGGGCCCGATGTCGTGTTTCGCGATTTGATTCAGCAAACGGAAAACGTCAGCGTGGTCATCAGTCCAGTCACGGGGAACAAAACTCTGGCTGATTTGGGAACGCCGACGGAGGTGGGATACAAGCTTAGCAAAAATGCGTTAGCGAAGCCCGCCCCTATGGGAGGCTCATCAACGAAGACGATCGCCCCGACGGATTCCGGCCGCCAAGCTGAATTAGTCAATGCAGAAAGTCGGGAATCGCGATCGAAAAACTATTACATTTTAGAATACGCCGTCAAACTCCCAAACCAACAACGGCACAACTTAGCCAGCGTAGCCATCAGCCGCGGCAAACTTTTTACGCTGAATGTTTCCACTACCGAAGAACGTTGGCCGAAGGTAAAAGAAGCTTTTGAGAAAGTCGTTAAATCTTTCTCTGTTTATTAGGGAATTGGGCATTGGGCATTGGGCATTGGGCATTGGAGGCAGAGCCTCCGGGTATGTATTCCAAGGCAGAGCCTGGGAACAAGGTAACTATTCCTTCTTCCTTCTTCCTTCTTCCTTCTTCCTTCTTCCTTCTTCCTTCTTCCTTCTTATAACTTATGAAAACTGCAACTTTTGTATTAGCCTCAGCTTCCCCAGCGCGCCGCAGCCTGCTTAAAAGTGCTGGCATTGAAGCTGTGATTTGCCCCAGCGACTTTGATGAAGGGCAAATACAAATGAGGGACGCTACTCAATTAGTGCAAGTTTTAGCAGAGGGAAAAGCTGACGCTGTAGCTGAGTTTTTGCTTGCTAATTCTCACCCGCAAATCCCCAATCCCAAATCGTGTTTGGTGTTGGGATGCGATTCAATTTTGGTCATTGATGGTGAAATTCACGGCAAACCGAAGGATGCCCAAGAAGCAATCTCGCGCTGGCAGAAAATGCGTGGTAAAGTTGGCGAACTTTATACTGGTCATGCTTTAATTGATACTAGGTTCGATAACTTTAATGAGGCAATGGATCGATCGCTCATTCGCTGTCAAGTTACAAAAGTTCATTTTGCCCAAGTGAGTTCCCGCCAAATTGCGGCCTACGTCGCTACCGGAGAACCCCTCGCCTGTGCCGGTTGTTTTGCACTGGAAGGTAAAGGTGGCTTTTTTGTGGAAAAAATCGAGGGCTGTCACACGAATGTGATCGGTTTGAGTTTGCCTCTGCTCCGGCAAATGCTGGGCGAAATGGGATATGATGTGGCGGATTTTTGGCAATTTTAATGTTTGTTGAATTCAGGTCAGGAATCGGGAGGCAGAGCCTCGCTGATAGGCTTTCCCAGGCAGAGCCTGGGAACGAGGATTGAGAGCCTTGCTGTTGTGGGATGGGCGTCCCGCCCGTCCGTGTTATCGAAATTAGCAGCAATGTGTGCCGATTTAAGTTTATCCTAGGGCGATCGCCCCGTCAGACACAGAACTAAACTGAAGTTGACTCGGCGAAACATCCTTTACCAAACCCAAAATATTGCCGGTACTAGCTTCGCGAATCACCGTCGCTTTAATGTTTAAAAATTTAAAATCAGCAGTTATAAACGCTCCCGGAGGAGTAGGCCCGTTGCTATCGTAACTTCTCGCATCGCCAATTGTTGCAAACCTTTCGGTCAAAACAATATCGTTTCGCGTTAGCCCTCCCGCCAATCCAATGACATCTCCTTGGGCCGGATTGTAATCGAGAATAAAATCTGCTGGCACTTCTTCTGTACTCAAAGGAAAAGTCCCAATTGGACGGGCTTGATCTGAACCAAATTCCCGCGAAGTTGCTCCCGATTCTCTTCTGAGGACAAATAAATCTGCGCCTTCTTTTCCCCAAAGTCGATCGACTCCTGCATCACCAATCAGAGTATCATTCCCACTATCTCCAACTAAAGCATCACTGCCTTGACCGCCACGAATAAAGTCATTTCCCGTACCTCCGTAGGCGACATCATCGCCTTGATTGCCGCTGAGAATATCGTTGCCACATTCTCCATAAAGAATGTCAAAATCTTGACCGCCACGAATAGTATCATTACCGCAACCTCCGATTAAAGTATCGATGCCGCTGTTACCGTTCATCAGTTCGGCCGCACCCGAACCTCGCACAAAATCATTACCAGCTAAGGCGCGCAAACCACCAGGAGTGTTGCGCAGAATTCCACTTGCTAGTTGAACTACATCGTCATTGGGAGTAAGGTCAAAAAAGTTGGGATCGCTGGGATTTGGCAATGGCCCGGTGAGCAATCTGATGTTGGGGGGATCGGGAATAATTGGATCGGAGTCGATAGCTAAGGCTCTAATTTCTCCGAGATTTGTTTCTAGCATCCTAGGTTTCCCCCGTTTTGATTAACTTTGTTGACCTTCTGATGTTAACAAAGGTTCCAATTAACAAATCTGCGTGAATCTGCGGTTATAACAATCAAATTACTGTCAAAATTATCACAAGTTATTCTCAACAAGAATGGATTATTGACAGCCAACCGATCGCCCAAATCCGCAAAAAGTTTGAAATGAGCGCTAATAATTGTGGGGATCGCGTACTCTATTACCCGTTAGCAGTCAGTTACCGAAAGGCTGCTGAATGCTAATTGTCATCAACCATTGAGTTAAGTCAGGAATCGTTCATATGCAAGACACTGCGATCGAATTTATCAAAGCCAGAGAAATCCTCGACTCCCGCGGCCGCCCCACCATCGAAGCTGAAGTTCACCTAGCCAACGGTGTTGTCGGGCTCGCACAAGTCCCCAGCGGCGCGTCTACAGGCTCCTTTGAAGCCCACGAACTCCGGGATGATGACAAAAAACGCTACGGTGGCAAAGGCGTGCTGAAAGCCGTTGCTAACGTCGAGCACAAAATTGCCCCCGCTTTGATTGATATGGATGCGATCGACCAAGCATTAATCGATCAAACCATGATTGACTTGGACGGTTCCCCCAACAAATCCCACCTCGGCGCAAATGCCATTCTCGGAGTCTCCCTAGCCACAGCAAAGGCTGCCGCCGATACTTTAGGACTCCCCCTTTACCGCTACTTGGGTGGCGCTTTAGCTAACGTTTTACCCGTACCTTTGATGAACGTCATCAACGGCGGTTCCCACGCCGACAACAACGTAGACATTCAAGAGTTTATGATTGTACCGGTGGGAGCACCTTCTTTTAAGGAAGCTTTGCGCTGGGGTGCAGAAGTATTTGCTAGTCTTGCTAAAGTCTTGAAAGACAAAAATTTGCTGACTGGTGTTGGCGATGAAGGTGGTTTTGCGCCTAATTTGGGTTCCAATCAGGAAGCTTTGGATTTGTTGATGATGGCAATTGAAAAAGCTGGTTACAAACCGGGTGAACAAGTTGCTTTGGCTTTGGATGTTGCTGCTAGTGAATTTTATAAAGATGGGCAGTACACTTACGACGGTGTGGCTCATTCTCCGGCAGAATTAATCGATTATTTGGATGGTTTGGTTGGGCAATATCCCATCGTTTCCATTGAAGATGGTTTGCACGAAGACGATTGGGACAGTTGGGTGGCGCTGACTCAAAAAATGGGTAGCAAAGTTCAATTGGTGGGTGACGATTTGTTTGTTACTAATCGCACGCGCTTGCAAAAAGGGATTGATTTGAAGGCTAGCAATTCGATTTTGATTAAGCTGAATCAAATTGGTTCTTTGAGTGAGACGTTGGATACGATCGACCTCGGTAAACGGAACAGCTATCGATCGGTCATCAGTCACCGTTCTGGTGAAACTGAGGATACCACAATTGCTGATTTAGCCGTAGCGACTCGCGCCGGCCAAATCAAGACTGGTTCTCTGTGTCGCAGCGAACGGGTTGCTAAGTATAACCGTTTATTGCGGATTGAGGAGGAATTGGGCGATCGGGCAATTTACGCTGGATCGATCGGTTACGGGCCAAAATAACACTTCGGTAATCGGTAATTCCCCATTATCCATTGGTGTCAACAACCAGGTCAAACTTAGTCACAGACTGCTGTTTACCACCGAGGCCAGATCCCCCCTAGCCCCCCTTAAGAAGGGGGGGACAAGAAGCATTCAAAGTCCCCCGACTATTCGGGGGATTTAGGGGGATCTGGCCTGGGCTACAAACGAGATTTAATGGTTTTAGGTGATTGTTGACACTAATCCCAATGCCCAATGCCCTATGCCCAATGCCCTATGCCCAGTGCCCTATGCCCAATGCCCTATGCCCAATGCCCAATGCCCAATGCCCAATTAAGGATAGAAAGCCAATTGAGGTAAACCCAAAGTTTCTTCCCAACCCATCATCAAGTTCATGCACTGGATGCCTTGACCAGCTTGACCTTTAATTAAATTGTCGATCGCCGAAATCACAATTACCCTGTCAGTACGCGGATCGACTTCCACGCCGATATAACAAAGATTTGTGCCACAAGCCCATTTAGACTGCGGATAAACCCCAGCCGGTAACACTTTTACGAAAGGAGAATTGCGGTAAAAAGCGGTGAAAATGGTGATTAAATCTTCCCGCACTAATCCCGGATCGCGCAAATTTGCGTAAACAGTTGCCAGAATTCCCCGCACCATCGGCATCAGGTGTGGAGTAAATTGGACTTTGATATCTTGTCCGGCTAAATCGCTGCAAATTTGCTCAATTTCTGGCGTGTGGCGGTGGCAGCCAACGTTGTAAGCGCCGATGGAATTGTCAGCTTCTGCTAATAAGAGATTAACTGCGGCTTTGCGGCCCCCTCCCGAAGTTCCTGATTTAGCGTCGATAATTGCTGTTTCTGGTACGATCAGACCTTGTTTTAGCAAGGGTGCTAGAGCTAATAAACTAGCGGTGACGTAGCAACCGGCACAGCCTACTAATTTAGCGTCTTTAATGCGATCGCGATACAATTCTGGCAAACCGTAAACAGCCGTAGCAGCTAAAGCAGAGTCCGATCGCTCGCCACCGTACCAAGCTTTATAAGTGTCAAGATTTTCAAATCTGTAATCAGCCGACAAATCCAAGACTTTGCAGCCTTTTTCGATCAGCGTCGGTGCCATTTGGCAAGCTAAACCGTTGGGCAGCGACAGAAACACAACTTCACATTTTGCCGCGATTTTATCTAGGTCGATCGCCTCAATAGTCAAGTCAATGCAGTTAGTCAGATGCGGATAAAGGCTGGAAAAAGGTTTTCCCGCACTGCTATCCCCGCCCAAATACACTACTTCCGCCGCTGGGTGATCCGCCAGCAGTCGCACAAGTTGCACGCCCCCGTACCCTGAAGCGCCGATAATTCCTACAGGCACACGTCCAACATTTCCCATTTTCCTTATATCCCCTCAGCCTTTGAAGTCAAAAACGCTTGAACTTTTGCTGCATTGTACTACCAAACGCCAACTTTGGTGATAAATAATTGTTTTGTTTTGTGATGGAGGTGCATTTTGGGGAATTTTCCAGTGTTTGACCGATCGCCAAAACCCTAAAATTAACAAACGGATGTGCGATCGTGCTATAAAAAACTTACCTTAACCTATCCAGAAACCGGAGATTAACATTTTTGCTCTTGGTTGTGGCGTCTGACCTTCGTTAAATCCGTTAAATTCGTTATACTCATCCGTTGCCGAACTTCCTATGGGAATTACAGTAGAAAACGTATCCAAACATTTTGGCAGTTTCCAAGCACTCGATCGAGTCAGCTTAGAAATTGAATCAGGTTCCCTAGTCGCATTGCTGGGCCCGTCTGGTTCCGGCAAGTCTACGCTGCTGCGGCTGATTGCAGGTTTAGAAATGCCCGACTCCGGCAAAATCTGGCTAACTGGCCAAGATGCCACAAATACTAGCGTCCAAGACCGTAATATTGGGTTTGTGTTTCAGCACTACGCGCTATTCAAGCACATGACAGTGCGGAAAAATATCGCTTTCGGGATGGAAATTCAGAAAACACCGCCCGCGAAAGTCAAATCGCGGGTAGAAGAATTGTTGAATTTAGTGCAATTGGCAGGATTGGGCGACAGATACCCCTCCCAACTCTCAGGAGGCCAGCGGCAGCGAGTAGCCCTCGCCAGAGCTCTCGCTGTGGAACCGAAAGTGTTGCTACTAGACGAACCTTTTGGAGCTCTCGATGCCAAAGTTCGCAAAGATTTGCGCGCTTGGTTGCGTAGACTGCACGACGAAGTGCACGTTACCACAGTCTTTGTGACGCACGATCAAGAAGAAGCGATGGAAGTTGCCGATCACATTACAGTAATGAATAAAGGTAAAATCGAACAAGTAGGAACACCCGCAGAAATTTACGACCATCCAGCAAGTGCTTTCGTCATGAGTTTTATCGGCCCAGTCAACGTATTGCCCAGCAGTTCAAAGATATTTCAAGACAACGGCTTTGACTCAGCCAACCCGGAGATTTTCTTGCGCCCTCACGACGTAGTAATTGAAACTACAGAAAATAGTGCAACAGTGCCTGCCAGAATCAGTCGCTTGATTCACTTGGGATGGGAAATTCAGGTGGAATTAACCTTAGATGATGGTCAAGTTTTGAATGCTAATTTGACCAGAGAAAAGTTTGACCAATTGCAGTTACAGCCGCAGCAAAAAGTGTTTGTCAAGCCGAAAGGTGCCAAATCTTTTCCACTTTATTACTCGATTTAATCCAAATACTCAGATACCCGACTTCTTCAAGAAATCGGGTATCTAACCGGAGAGGACACGGCAATGTCGTTTGCCCCTACCCAAAATAATCTACTGCCCTCTCTCTGATGGGACTATTACCCGATTAATTGTAGGGAAACGGCACTGGCGTATCCTGATTTTGGGTAAGATAAATTCCCATGCCACGGGAATTTATCTTAGTTAATCTTTAATTTTGGTAACAGCTTTTTTGACTTGTTGCTCAAAAGATGTAGCTTTTGTGTTAGAAGGATTTTTCATCTTCTCGCTGTCAGCATCTCCCTGAACTTCATTAATCCCTTCGTTAGCTTTTTTCTGAGTTTCTTCTAGAGACATAGGATCTTTCAAAACGGCTTTTTGAGCTTCTTTCTCAATCCCCGTCAGTTGAGCTTCACCTTTAGTAAGGCTGCTGGTAACGGCAAACGCTGGGAAAGCATTGGAAACAAACATCAATGCACAAAAACAAACAGCAATTAAACTGCGAACAAAACGCTTGGCATTAAGATTTAAGCTGATAAAAGACATACAAAATTTCTCCGTTTTTACAAATTTTCATCGCTGAGATTGTTAACAGGCTGAAGCTCGTTCAAATTCTGCACAATCTTTAGCTCAAGTTTCGATCAAAGCAACAGCGTTGAGCAGTCGCTCTCTCTTAAATTGAGGTAATATATAATATTTAGCTGAAAAAACGGATCTTTGAAATCCTTCTCAGGGAATATTTTGGCTTTGTGTCTTAGGATAGATGAGTCTGGTGCATCACTGGAAGTCGGATCGTTTGAGATTTGAAATGGGAGTATCTGTGGCAGCATTTGAGCGTGGTGTCCCCGCTAAGGCAAAAAACCCGGTTTCTTTGGATCGTGGCTGCTATTCGACAGAGATCTAGCAACCGGGTTTTTTATCCCATGCCTAAATCCTAAACTACTACAGCCGCACGGGAACTTGATGTTTTGCTAGATAAGTCTTAATTTCTCCGACGCTCAGTTGCCCGTAATGTAGGAGGGAAGCCAGGAGTGCGGCTTCTGCTTTGCCCTCTGTCACGGCTTCGTAGATGTGGTGACAGTTGCCTGCGCCGCCCGAAGCAATGACGGGAATTTCGACGATTTCGGCGATGCTGCGGGTTAATGCCAAGTCGTAACCGGCTTGAGTACCGTCAGAGTCCATGCTTGTCACCAGAATTTCGCCGGCGCCACGCTGTTCGGCTTCCTTGGCCCAGACGATCGCATCTTTGCCAGTATTTTCACGCCCTCCGCGCACGTACACGTCCCAACCGGGATTGTCCGCATCTTGCCGTTTGCGAGCGTCGATCGCCACTACAATACACTGATTGCCAAATCGATCGCTCGCTTTGTCAATCAAACTTGGATCGCGCACCGCTGCTGAATTAATGCTTACCTTATCTGCGCCCGCCCTCAACAAACTTTTAATGGTGTCCAAGGATTGGATGCCGCCGCCCACCGTCAAAGGGATAAAAACTCGATCGGCAGTTCGGTACACCACATCAATCATAATGTTCCGGTCTTCGTGAGTCGCCGTAATGTCCAGAAACACCAACTCATCAGCACCCGCATCATTGTATACCTGAGCCATTTCCACCGGATCGCCAGCATCCTTCAGGTTGACAAAATTGACACCTTTGACCACGCGGCCGGCTTTCACATCCAGACAAGGCAAAATTCTCTTCGACAACATAAAATTCTCGTGTTTCTAATTTATTGAGCGCCGCAGCGAGGAAAAGGCTTTGCTGATCTCTTCAAAAACCGGAAGTTAAGCAACAAATCTTAAAGATACCTTCTATTTCGGCATCCTCAGCATAAATTAAGTGATGTTTGGGGCGAAAAACAGCAAATTTAATTCTCCCAATACATATTTGGCGTAAAAAATATGACACTTTGGCCTATGATCAAACCATAACTATCTTCGCTGGCTATCACATGGTAGTTTGGCAATACTGTATGGGTTCGGTGCATCGATCGACTAAACTATTTTAAATTTTTAAAACAGCCGATTTGAGGTTTTTACTGGCAACCTTAGTTATGAGCCACGTACTAAGGTTAAAATTTAAGGTTAAAAACCTCAAATCGGTTGACTTGATGTTGTTTCTAGGACTGTGGTGACTTTGCAAGCCAATCCACATTTGTTACTTCGTACAGAAAGCGGCAATCGCTACTTGCCGCTCTCCGGCAGCAATTGCTGGACAGTAGGGCGGAATGATGACAATAATTTTGTATTGACCGATCGCTGGATTTCCCGAAATCACGCGATGCTACAGCAAATGGAGACCGGAGAGTTTTACCTGATCGACTTGGGCAGCCGTAACGGTTCCTTTGTCAACGGGCGACGGGTGAGTATTCCTGTCACGCTCAGAAATGGCGATCGAATTATTTTCGGTCAAACGGAATTGGACTTTTTTAACCCAACAGCAGGCCGCCGGCTCGATCGAATACACGATGGAGACTCCGAAGATTTTACGGCGACTCTGACGGTGCGCAGCCTGATTACGGTCATGGTAATGGACATCCGAGATTTTACAGTTTTAACTAGACAGCTAGACGAAACCATCCTCTCGGAAGTCATCGGCAATTGGTTCCGCAAAGCCGGACAAATCATTCGCGAGCACGGCAGTTGGGTGGACAAATACATCGGCGATGCCATCATGGCCGTGTGGTTCCACAAAATCGACGGTGTTAGCAATGACGAAATGATGCAGATTTGTCAAGCTTTGAGCCAACTGCACAAGGCAACAGACCAACTCAGCAGTCGTTACCCCTTGCCTTTTCCTTTGCGAGTCGGGGCTGGAATCAATACCGGTTATGCAATGGTGGGAAATTCTGGTAGCAGCGATCGATCGGACTACACCGCCTTGGGAGATACTGTCAACGCAGCATTTCGCCTAGAGTCTTGCACCAAGGAACTCGGCAAGGATATCGCCGTGGGAGAAACAACCTACAAATACCTGACGGAATTGGGTGCCGAGGACGCTTTCGAGCAGCACATCGTTACTTTGAAGGGTTACGACACTCCCAGCGTGACTTACGGCGGTACTTATGCTGACTTGAACGCTTTTCTCAAAAGCAAAGGCAAGAGCTCTTGATCGGTAAAAAATTGGGGGCGGAGCCAAAATTAACCCTTAAACATGGGAGTCCCAGTTTTGAATTGGGAGTCCATTTTATGAACGCCTGGGCGATCGCAGCCGCTCGACTAGGCGTTCGGAGTTGTTAAACTGGAGCAAACACACAGCAGTACGCCCTGGTGGAGTCAACCCGACAATCGCCATATCTTCTATGGTGGTAAAATGTTCCGACCATTGCTGCGTCCGGGGGTTAAAAAGAAAGCTGAAAGCACCAGTTTGGGGGTCGAAAGAACCGAGGTCTGTTCCTTTATATCGGTTGCACCGCCAGCAAGCAAATGCGAGGTTGTCCGCATCGGTAGTTCCCCCATGCTTCAAGGCAATTATGTGGTCAACTTCGTGGACGAAGAAACTTAGCTGTTCTGGAAGCTGACAATACTCTCAGCAAAAATTGGCGCGCTCTTCAACCAAGCGGCGTAGGTTAGCAGGAATGTAAGTCACAGGTTAATCGATTTGAAATTTTGGGTAGAAACATTTTAGATTGTCTCCGCAGAATCCCTAAAATTTAAATTTCAGAGACAAATTGTGGTTCGGCTCGACTAAAATTGGCGAATTGCGACCTAAGTTTTTATTATTTTAAGACTGCCGAGACAAGTAAGGAAGATTACCGGTTTTGAGCATAATAACTAGATGTTCTATCCGCTCGTATTCATCAAGTTCTGTTTGCTCACCAGGAGTCAAGGAACCCGAAGCATTATGTATCAATAATGTCCGCAAGCGCTCTTGCATCTCTGGAGTGGGCCGGAAAGCGGCGATTTCTTCGGGGGTGGGGGCGCTGGCGAGAAAGTTTAAAATATACCGGTAGATGCGAGCTGGGAGCATTGGCTGCTCGACGCACTGGCGCAAAAGTTCCGGCAGTTGTTCGCCTAGAAGTGCCAGTTGTTCTGAAAGTTCGTCGGGTACTTCAATTGTGATGCTTGCCACTGCTAAAAGCCTCTAAATATACGATATATCAGCTATTTTAGAGTTTCCCAGCCCGTGATTGCTGTCCCTGAGTTGCGATCGTCTAAATTTTAAGACCTACCATACATTGCCCGCGATGTCAATATCTCAATGTAAATTTTGTTAACAGTCCTCTGCCTGCTGCGGATTTATCTGAAAAACTGCATAAGCAAAATGGTAGTCTCTACATAAATGCTGTGTATGAAATTGGGAGACAAAACTTCATGAAACGATTGGGTCGTCTATTGGCAGTATTGGGCTTAGTGCTGGGCTGCTTTGCATGGGCTGGAGACATGAGCGCGAACGCGGGGATCTTGAGCCGTATCGTCTTGCCATCATCCTCGCTCATAGTGCTTGACGTTCCGACTAGAACCAATCGCGCCGATGATAAGCTTGCCACAGAATACGGCAAAAAACTTGACTTGAACAACAGCGGCGTCCGGGACTTTCGGGAATTTCGAGGGTTGTATCCTACTTTAGCTGGACAAATTATTAAGAATGCTCCTTACGAAAACGTTGAGGACATACTCAAGATTTCAGGTTTGACGGATGCTCAGAAAAAGGTGCTGCAAGCTAACTTGGACAAATTCACCGTAACTGATGTCGAATCTGTATTTATTGAAGGAGACACCAGGTTGAACAACGGTTTTTACGACTAAGTAGTATCGGGTCTCATTTGAAGGCATTCGATAGAAGTCATTAGTCATTAGTCAGGAGTCATCAGTCATCAGTCATTAGTCATCAGTCATTAGTCGTTAGTCAGAACTAATTTTTTGTTAATTCATGAATTCTGGCTTATGGCTTATGGTTTAGGGCTTGTGGCTTATGACTTCTGCTCCGGCTGACGAAAGCCTTTACAAAGGTTCGCACCCAAAGACGGAGACAAGGCTCCGATATTGTGAAGAGCAAAAAAATTAGATATTAGTTTAAATCTAGATACATCTGTAGATTAAATTATTCAATTGTTAAATCTAAAATTGACAGTTCCAGCCCTTCAAATCATTGGTAGAGTCAAATTTCAAATCTCAAATTGACATTTATATTCGCGATATTTATCTGTAAAATTAATTTTAAAATCTCAAATCTCAAATCAAAAAATCTCAAATCGGCAGACTTATGACTGACAAATTTGACGTATTGGTGATAGGTGCTGGCGCAGCCGGTTTGTACACGGCACTTTGCCTCCCAGAACATTTGCACGTGGGCTTGATTAATAAAAATATCCTGCCTGTTTCTGCCAGCGATTGGGCCCAAGGAGGGATTGCCGCGGCGATCGCCCCAGAAGATTCAGCAGCCCTGCACGTTCAGGATACACTGGCTGCGGGAGCAGGTCTTTGCGACTTAGAAGCCGTGCAATTTTTAGTAGAAGAAGCTTCTGCTTGCATCGACTCCCTCGTGAAAATGGGCGTTGCATTCGATCGCACCGGCCCAGAATTAGCCCTCACCCTAGAAGCCGCCCACTCCCGCCGCCGAGTCCTCCACTCCGCCGACACCACAGGAAAAGCCGTCGTCAGTACCCTGACAGCAAAAGTATTAAACCGCAAAAACATTCAACTCGTATCCCCAGCCTTTGCTTTGAGCCTGTGGCTAGACGAAACCGGGCGCTGTCAGGGCATTAGCTCGATTTGCGACTCCCGCGTCAAATGGTTGCGAGCTAGCGCCGTAGTGCTAGCGACAGGCGGTGGCGGACAGGTTTTTGCTCAAACAACCAACCCGTCGGTAAGTACCGGAGACGGAGTGGCGATTGCGTGGCGCGCCGGAGCACTGCTGCGAGATTTAGAATTTGTGCAGTTTCACCCGACGGCGCTAAGCAAAGAGGGCGCGCCGCGGTTTCTGATTAGCGAAGCGGTGCGGGGAGAAGGAGCTCATTTGGTTGACAGCAAGGGATATCGCTTTGCTTTTGACTCTCACCCCAGCGGGGAACTTGCACCTCGCGATGTTGTCAGCCGCGCTATTTTCCGCCATTTGCAGAAGACGGAGGAACCTCATGTTTGGCTGGATTTGCGCCCGATTGCGGTCGATCGACTGCGCTACAGGTTTCCGAATATTATTCAAGTGTGCGCCGATTGGGGAATTGATATTTTTACCGAACCGGTACCCGTCACGCCCGCCGCCCATTATTGGATGGGAGGGATTGTGGCTGACAAGTTAAACCAAACTTCGATTCCGGGTTTGTACGCGGTGGGAGAAACTGCGAGCACGGGGGTACACGGCGCTAATCGGTTGGCGAGCAATTCGCTGCTGGAATGTCTGGTTTTTGGCGCGCAAATGGGACTTTTGCAGCTAGAAGCTGGAAAGCCCAAGGCATTACCAGATGAGTCCGATGCAGGGGAAATCTGGGAAAAATCGATTTCTGCACAGGATATTGAGACGATCGACAAGTTGCGCGTCGAATTGCCGAATTTGGTATGGCAAAGTGCGGGAATTTGTCGGGGCCAAAGGGATTTGGAAAGTGCGATCGTCCAAGTTGAGCTTTGGCGACAAGAATTTGCCTCTTTGCCTTTGAGTCAAACTTTGCTTAATTTGCAGCCCGGACAAGTCATTGATTTTTCGCCTGTTGATGCCCAAAATAGCTCGGTTTTGCGAAATTGGGGAGAACTTGGTAATTTATTGGATATTGGCTACTTAATTCTCAAAAGTGCTGCGTTTCGCACGGAAAGTCGGGGCGGTCACTACCGTGTGGATTATCCCCTGAGCGATCGAGATTGGTGCAGTCACACTTTAATTCACCAATCGAATTGGTACAAATCTGGGCGAATAGAAGATTAAAAAATTGGGTTCAGCGCGTCCCTGTACCGTCACTTTTGGGATTCCCGTTGGGGTCTGGTTCGTATTTTTTGGGGTTATTTGGAACTCTAGAGGTTTGGGCGACGGTCAAAACTGTGGAGGTCGATGGCGTCGGGCCCTCGCCCCTGCTACGGTCTTTTGTGGAGTTACTGGTTGAGTTACTAGCCAGTGTAGCGGCATTTGCGATGCCGATCGTACTCACTTGCAGACAGACAGCCAGAGTTGCCGTTGTGGTGAACCCAATCAAAGTACGCATAGTGTTCATAGTCTTATCCAAATCATTGAAGTAGATGCACGCCTGTAAAAACTATTATATCTATCAATTTCCGTAGTTCCACTGATATCTTTACATTTACTTTAAATAATTTTCGTAAATATACGTAAAGTTTTATAAATCAACCCTTTCTGGCGATTTTAATTTTGTCTCCGGTCTCCTAGCAATTGCGATTTGCGATTTGCGATTTGCAATGAAATCACTTACTACATAAGGGTTTCGGACACGGGTCTGCCGTTGCATTCTTTTTTTTAACTCACCTCATATTTTGTAATGTTTTTTAATATTTAGATGACACGGCAATTTGCTCTCATAAGTTTGATATTTTTTGTAAATCTATCTAATGACTGATGACTAATGACTGATGACTAATAACTAATAACTGATGACTGATGACCGATGACTGATGACTTAAAAAAATTGATATTGATTTTTCCCGCCTTCCTTAGCGCGATACATCGCAGCATCAGCATTCTTGACTAAAATATCTGACTCTTGACCGTCAATTGGATACAAACTAATCCCAATACTTGTAGTTACAGAAACTGTATGTTCTTCTAAAATAAAAGGCTGCATGATGGCGTAGCAAATTTTTTTAGCTACTTTCTCCGCTTCGTAGCTACCAGGAATTGCGGGCAGAATGACTGTGAACTCGTCGCCGCCCAACCGCGAGATAATATCGCTGCCGCGCAAGCATTGTTTGAGCCGACTGGCAACTGCTTTTAAGAGCAAATCGCCCACATTGTGTCCGAGAGTGTCGTTGATTGACTTAAATCCATCTAAATCTAAAAACAGTAAAGCTAGCAATTCCTGATTGCTGGAGGCTCTTTCTAAAGCCTGATGCAAGGATTCGTAAAACATTTTGCGGTTGGGCAAACCGGTGAGAGCATCATGATAAGCTTGGTGGCTGAGTTCAGCATTTTTTTGTTTTAGGGCATCTTCTCGGAGCTGGCGCTCGGTAATATCTCTGATCACTCCGACTAAAAATAGGTTCCCCGCAGCATCTTTGTGCAGGGATCTTTTTGTCGAAATCAGATGCGTAACTCCGTGAGCGTCGGTAAAATATTCTTCATTTTCTCGCGGCTGGTGAGTTTGCAATACTAATTCGTCTTCCTGCCAAAATATATCGGCTTCGGCTTGGGGAAATAAGTCGTAATCTGTGCGATGGGTTAAAATTTCCAAAGGATAGCCGATAAACTGACAATATGCCTGATTCAACACAACCCAGCGGTGATTTATATCTTTGACAAAAATCGGGTCTGGAATTGTATCGATTAGCGATTGTAAAAATTCTTTAGAGCGTTTTAGTTCTTCTTGTAAGTGAGCCAGATAAGCCACAACTGCGCAGCTAGAACCCAAAAGACTGAGGATTGCAGGAATTAACGGCAGCCACCAACCGGCTAAAAAAGCTAAGTATAAACTGGCACTGAGACCGAGACAGATACTTGATAAACACCAAACCGATCGCCCGATCGATCCCAACTTCCAGCTCACACAGGCTCCCGCCCAAGACCAGAGTAAAATCCACAACAACTCCGCAGCCTCATGCCAGACTTTGATACCCCCGCGCCCGTCGAGGGCCGCACTCAAAATTTGGCTCAAAAAATGAGCCTGAAGCTCAACTCCCGGTATTAGCTGGGGAGGAGCAAACAAACCGGAGCTATAAGCATTTTGGTTAAAATCTTTGAGGCTGGGGGCAGTTGAACCGATCAAGACAGCGCGCGATCGCACAAAATCCGCCGGAACTTTGCCAGAAAGCACGTCGCTCATCGACACAATGCGAAAACTGCCGATCGGCCCACGGAGGTTGGCGAGAATTTGATAGCCACGGCTGTCCGATCGCACGTAAGCACCATCATTCGGTTCAAAACGCCGAAAGACCCCCCGGCCTAACTGCAAGTATTTAGGATTGACGTTTGCTGCTGGTTCAGGGGAAATTCCTTCAGTTTCGAGGTAACTCAAAGCCAATCTGAGCGCGAAACTTTCATGAGTTTTGCCGTCTCCGGGCCAAGAGTAGAGCAAAGCTCGGCGCACTTTACCGTCAGCATCAATGACAACGTTGTTGAAACCGATGCGCGAGAGCTTGTCAAGTACCGAAGGCGGGCGAACTCCCAACCTCGTTTCGTCTGGCATCAACTCAATCCCGATTAAGTTGGGAATAGTTTTAAAAGTTTTGAGCAATTCGGCATTACCCGGTTGAGTCGGCAAATCTCGGTAAATGTCGAGGCCGATCGCCCGCGGCTTGCCAGCGTGAAGTTTTTGCAGCAATTGGGCCAACACAGCATCCGACATTGGGTAGCCGTATTTTTGCAAGTCAGCTTCGTTAATTTCGACAATGGTGATGCGCGAGTCCATTGGTTCGGGGGGCCGCCAGCGTACAAAGCGATCGAAAGCAGTCCATTCCCACACCTGCAAAAATCCGAACCAGCGCATGACAATCACCGTACCGCCAACGGCACTCGCAGTAATCAATACTCGGCGTTCTCGATTAAGCCATTTTTTGATGGTTTTTAGCATATTTTTGGGAGTTTTGACCTCGCTCTTCGAGCATCTAAGCTACTACTACATATAGCTTTTATATCTTTTGGGCGATCGGCTCAGTCGATTCGGGCAAAATATCTCATTTGACAAGAGACTTGAGTTGCCTAAGTCTTTTATCGCACTTTGCAACCGCAGATGTCAGGCAGATATACACAGATAAACGCAGATAATTGTAGAAATTGAAAGCGAATTAATGCAATGCAAGTCTAATGAGCCTGGAAGCAGAAATCTGGTTTTTTGAGTTTTTTGCAAAATTTCTAGTATTTCTAGTATTTATAAAATTTATAACAAAGCTTGCTACAACAAAAATGTTGGGCAGTGAAATTTTGGTTTTTTTCCGGGTTTTTGAATATATATAGTGCGGTTCTATTAGATTGTCGGTCTTTCTTGAAGATGGTCGATTTATCTGCACTTTACGGAAATCTGTTGCATGAAGCTATGATAATTGGGATGATTTTTCGACATAATACTAGATAGAAAACTTTAAAATTTGCTCGTTACCAGGCTCTGCATGGTAATGCAGATCCGGAGGATCTGCCTCCTTTGATCTCGCAACTTACAGGAGAGAGAACTGTAGAAAGTGCTTAATTTATTAAGTTGTCGAGCCTTATTTTAAAATTTTACCTAACTAATTTTTAAGATGTTTTTATGAATTATAGATGCGAGATTTTTGAATAATTTTACAGCAGCCGACAAAGATTAGACCTCTTGCACTCATTCGCAGACCAGATAAAATTATCTGCGTCTATCGGTGTTTATTAGCTTGAAATCTGCGGTTTACCCATCAATCAAATATTTATGCAAGAGGTCTATTAGCTAAGTTAAAAAGCAGGATTTTTCCTGTCCAAAAAAATCTCGAATCTCAAGTTTCAAACTTGGCTGTCAGTTTTGAAAGTTGCGCGGGCCGGTGTAACCGGATAAATCAGCGAGTTTATCCAAAGTTTGCGTCCCCGAATAAAACTGACCTTTAATCTCCCAAGTCGGGAAACCTTTAACATTTGCAGCAGCAGCTTGGCAAATTTCAGCGCGGGAATTTTGTCCTCTGGGATCGCATTCAAAATAATCAATTATTTTGGCTGCTTCTTTGCCGAACAGCATTTTTTGATCGTGGCAGTGGGGACACCAGTAAGCGCCGTATTCTTTAGCGCCTATTTCTCGGATGTGGCGGGCTAAAGCAATTTCTGCCGGCCCGGAGGTTGTGGTGACGGCAGGGGGTAGAATTCCGGGGGTAGAAGAAACAAAAGGAGCAGGTGAGCTGACGCTGTTATAAAGTCCCAATGCGCCGATCGAACTTACCATCGCCACCAAAATGCCTGTAAACACCAACTGTCCGATATCTTCCCACTCGCGGCCGACGAGCACCAGCACAAACAGCGATACCGCAAATACGGCGGAACTGATGCAGTAAATACACAGATCCTTAATTTCAAAAGCCATCAAATACATCAAATAGCTGCTGAGAATTACCATCGCAGCGGTGATGATAAATAGCGCTTGCCAAGTTCTGTTTTCTAGTTGAGAGTGCAGTCCTTTGTTGGTGTCTGGATTGACGGCTTTGGGAGCTAATGCCAAAATTGCGATGCTCAGGTAAGCCAGACAACCTAATAAACTTAAAGGCACTGTGCCAAAAACTGTAGCGTAGGGACTATTGAGAACTTTGTCGCAGCCGCTGGTGGGACAAATGACTGAGCCTGTCGTGAATTTAGCGATCGTCAGATAAGCTGTTTCTACAACGCCGATGGCTGCGATCGCTGCGATCACAGTCCTAGACCAGCGATGAATCCAAGGGGTTGAACGTCGGCGAATCATTTTTTTGATTTGGTAGTTACTAATTGGTAGTTAGTCATTAGTCAGTAGTCATTAGTCATCGGTCATTAATTCTTGGAAATTGGTCATTGGGAATGGGCAATTGGAAATTGCTAATTGGTGATATTTTTTAGGAGGAGTTTTTAGTTTTTAGTTATTACTCATTCACCATTCCCAATGACCCATTCCCATTTGACGTTCTACTTGTGACCAGCCCAAAAATGGGTACAATTTTCCGAGTCTCGCGTCAAAGTAGATACTAAAATTGTAGACTTTTGTTCAACCTCCCAGATGAATCTTTGGGGTCAAATCTAAAATCTAAAATCTAAAATCGACTGACTTTGCCCGGTTCCGGTGTTAGCCCTCTCGAACCATTAGCGTTTTTGTTTTCTTGTTCGAGCTCTTTCTGGGACAAGCTGCGACGGGCGGCTTCTACAAACTGACTGACGCGGATCGGATCGATCGGCTGTTCGATGCGGCCGTTTCGCTTCAGCGAGCTCGACACAATTACTCCGTCTGCAGCCTGCATGAGGGTGGAAATGTTTTCCCACGATGCACCGCTACCGATGAAAACAGGAGTTTCCCCCGCTGCTGCACTCGCGAGTTCTAAGTCTTCGAGATTGGGAGGGCTGCCGGTTGTCCAGCCGGAAAGAATTACGGCATCGGCTAAGGCGCGCCCGATCGTCTCTTGGACGGCTGTGGTCAAGTTGGGGCTGCCCAGGGGACGCCCGTGCTTGACTAACACGTCTGCGAATATTTTGACATCGCTGCCCAATTCCCGGCGGTAGCGCAGTAACTGGTGTGCTTGTCCTTCAATTAAGCCTTGGTCGGTAGCCATGATGCCGTTGAGGACGTTGACGCGGATGAATTGGGCTCCTGTGCAGGAGGCGATGGCGATCGCGCTGTGGGCATCGTTTCGCAGTACGTTAACGCCGATCGGCAGCGTCACAAGATTGGTTAGCCTCTCGACTACCAGAGTCATGGCACTTACCACAGCCGGATCTACGCAGTCTTTGGCAAAAGGAGCGTCGAAAAAGTTCTCGACTATGATACCGTTTGCGCCGCCAGAAGCCAGCGCAGTAGCCTCTTGCTCGGCTCTTCCGATAATCGCTTTGAGGTTCCCGCCCCAGCGAGGAGAAGTTGGCAAAGGCTGTAAATGTACGACACCGATTATGGGATTCGGCGTTTTGAATATTTGTTTTAAGTCCACGGATTTTCCTGAAACCACCAAGTTCACTGACGGCTGACGGCGGATTTTGACGGTATATTCTAGAATTCTATATCCACGCGGGCTATTCCGATGACTCAATCGCGCAGGGACTGTCGTTCAGTTGACAGTTGACAGTTAACAGTTGACAGATGAGGGCGACCTCTACCGGAAGTCCGAGGATTGGAGTAATGAATAGTCTGATTTTAATTTCTCCCTATAAGGGTTCCGGCTTTCAACCAATTCTTTCTGGTACAAGCCCGAATTTAGCAGCAGTTTTTTGTTTTCGTTCGAGGTTAATAGTTGAAAGTTGTTCTGATCATTTTCGCCCTCACCTGCGGATTGTGGGCAGCCATCGAAGTGCTGCTGCGGGTGTTGCTGGGTTTTGGCAATCCCTTGATTTACATTGCTGATGCCGAGTGTGGCTATTTGTTGGCGCCCAACCAGAGGGTGCGCCGCTTGGGAAACCGGATTGAGATTAACGAGTATTCGATGCGTACTGGAGCGATCACCCCAAGTCCCGCTGCGGAAACTCTGCGCGTCTTGCTGTTGGGTGATTCTGTCGCCAACGGCGGTTGGTGGACACATCAGACAGATACGATCTCGGAAATTATGGCTCGGCTGTTGAGGCTGCAACTACAGCATCTGGCGAGCGATCCACAATTAGGTTCACAAGTCAACTATTCAAATTTTGAAGTTCTCAACGCCTCAGCCAATTCTTGGGGGCCGAGAAATCAACTTGCTTATGCCAAGCGGTTTGGTGTTTTTGGGGCAAAGGCTTTGGTGTTGCTGCTGAATACGGACGATTTATTTGCATCGGCTCCCTGTGCTCTGGTTGTAGGGCGCGATCGATCTTATCCCGATCGCCAACCTCGATCGGCGACACTAGAGTTATTGAGCCGCTACTTTCTATCAGCAGTGCCGACTCGCCAATTAGCAGCACCATCCGCTGAAAGCGATGTAGTCGGCTGCAACTTAGAAGCTATTCGCCAAATCCAGACAATAGCTGTATCCGCTAACGTCGAGTTTTTGCTAGCGGTAACGCCCAAGCGCCATGAATTCGGCGAGGGCTCTCGCGACTGGGAAGTCAAGGCTAGAGAGCGTCTCGCCGAACTCGTCGAACGTGAGAAAATTACTTACATAGATTTTCTTCCCATTTTCAATTCAGAGGCCCAACTTCCAACTTTGTATCGAGACAGCATTCACCTCAGTCCTCTAGGAAATCAGCTAGTTAGCAAAACGATCAGTAGTCAAATAGTCGCTCTTTTTTTGTATAAATCGTGACTTCACCCAAAAACGGATGCAAGTCCCGGCTTAGGTTGTGGAATTCAAAAAATTTAAACTTGAGTTCAAGTCCGCAGATTCATCTGTGGAGTCAAGCTAAAATCTCAAACCTCAAATCGACTCACATCGCATCCGGTTGCGCGGTAACAGTTACCTTTTCAACGAACAACAAACCAAAACTGTAAAAGCACCCGGAAACGACACAATTTTTCTCGATTTAGCTAACTTGCAAAGTAGACTCTAGCTCTTTGGGATACCAAGCTTGACCATCGAGAGCCATTTGCTCGATCGAACTTGCAAGCCGAAGAGCTTTGAGAGCTTGTTCTCCTCCCACAGAAGGCTGATTTCCACCCCGCACGCAATTAATAAAATGCTCCAATTCCGCGTGGAGCGGTTCAATATTGCTGGTGTAAACTTTCTCGATCAACCCATCTTGACGGTAAAGCACCTGACCGTAATCTGTCACGTAATTGGCGGTTGTTTGTCGGTGAATCAAGATTTCGTTGTTGAGAAAATCTGCCTCTGTCAAAGAATTCTTGCAGTGAGCGGCGATTGAACGGAGTTTGCGGTGTGTCACCTTGCTTGCTGTCAGGGTGGCCACAATGCCGTTAGCAAAGTTCAGCGTCGCTGTCACGTAGTCTAAATAACCTGAATCTGAGGCCCTGCTGCCGCTGGCTGTCAGCTTCACCACATGGGAATCTGCCAATTCCAGGAGCAAGTCGATGTCGTGGATCATTAAATCCAAAACTACCGATACGTCGTTTGCCCGATCGGAATATGGACTCATCCGGTGAGCTTCCAATGCCAGTAGCTCTTCAGTTTTCAGCACTTTGCCGAGTTCCTGAAAAGCTGGATTGAAGCGCTCGATGTGACCCACCTGCAAAATCCGGTGGGCTTCAGCAGCCGCATTGACCAAAGATTCGGCTTCAGCAATGCTAGCTGCGATCGGCTTTTCAATTAAAACGTGAACTCCCGCTTGGAGACAAGACATCCCCACAGCGTGGTGCAGGCGAGTTGGAACGGCGACGCAAACTGCATCTACGTGGGCGAGCAAATCTCGGTAGTCTTCAAAGAAGCGAACCCGGTATTTGCTTGCTACATCAATTCCCCGCTCTACATTTATATCTGAAACACCCACGAGTTCGATATCTTTTAGCAAGCTCAGAACTCGCGTGTGGTGCTGGCCCATATTGCCAACCCCAACTACCCCAATACGGAGGGGTTCAGGTTGACTTCGCTGGCCGAAAACATTTCCGTATCCCAATGACATCCTATCTAGCACTCCTGGATTCTCCTCCACCACAGGAATCAAGCCCGTTGGCTTCCCTAAGCTACTCACAGCCATCCAGATAGTACCACAGTCAAACTATTTGTGAAGAATTTCTAAGAGAAGGAAGTTCGGCAACGGATTATGTAACGGATGTAACGGATGTAACGGATAGAAGGAAGACTTGTCGGTAGGGTAGCCGAAGGAGGGCAGAGGCAGAAGCAACGGGATCAAACTTCTAGGAATTGGTATTGACAAAATTCATGAAATATGTAGGTCAGCGCGGTCGATCGCCCGCAGCATCAAAACAACACAAACCAGGCGGCATATTTTTGCGGGACGGTCAAAAAATATCTGCTTTCTGCCCAAAAGTAATCGTTAAAAAGTAATTTGAACGTACAAAAATTTATGTTAAGTATAAGCTGAGTTACGGGCGATCGGTATCTAGAATTGAAAGTACACTTACGTAAAAGCTGATGAGGCGACTATGAGTCAAAAACAAAGGCAGAAATTGGGAAGTGCGATCGCCAGCACAATTTTAAGTTTGGCAGCGTTGTCATTGGCTGGAGTTGACAAAGCACAGGCTGCCGTCCTCACCTACAATTTTCAAGTGGAAGAGGGTGGAGGTAGTGGTTTTTTTAAGTTGAGTAATTCTTCACTGACAGGAATAGGACGTGAAGAACTTGCAGTTGGTGAGGGAAGATTTAACACTTTTGCCTCTGCCTCAAAAAACTACTACGATTTAGCAGGGGCTATAGCTTTATTTTTTCAAGGGGATTTTCGCGGACTGCAAACAGGCGACTACGAAAGAGAGATTAGAGAAATTGACCTTCCCGACGTACCAGGAGGGCCTTTTTACGTCAAATATGACAGCAGGGCATCTTGGTCTATAGTTAGCAACGGGGCGAGCAGTCTTGATATGTGGCCATCTTATTTCTCGGGGTATCGTGAGACACTAATTAGCAACAGGGAGCGTCATCTTGCCATAGACGGACGTACAATTATCAACGATGCGAAGGTTTCTTACACTCTAGTGGATACCGCACCCGAACCAGTTCCCGAACCTCTCACCGTTGGGGGGACAACTTTAGCATTGGCAGGTTTAAGCTGGTTAAAACACAAGAAAAAAATGGCAGCTTGACGTGCCCTGGTACCTCAACAATTAAGCAGTCAGCAGTCACTTTTCAGAAAATATGCGAGTAGCAAAATTTTGCTCTCGATTCGGAGACAGAGCCCTGGCTTTCAAAATCGCGGCTACCAAAAACGCATAGGACAAAACTCCCACTAAGGCCAGCAAAAGTACGCTGACTGCTCCCGACGCATTCCACAATGCGTGAAGTGCGGAGGCGCTAAAATAACCTACGCCCAAAATTTGCCAGCGCTTCCTGGGTTTGAGGGCGCTCAAACCGATAAAATATCCCAAATAACCGCTGTAAGCCATGTGTCCGGCGGCGGAACCTAAAATTCGGGGAATTAGCAATTGCAATCCTACTAATTGTCCGGCTTCTGGGCCTGCTTGCAGGGTGATATTTTGGATGATATTGGGAACGTACTGGCCGAGAGTTTCTAGTAGTGTAAAGCCCACTGCTGAGGCACTTCCTAACAGAATTCCGTCTAATGGTTCCCAAACGCCGATGCGATCGCGCCACGGATTTTTTAGTAAATTTCCCAGCAGCATCGCTCCCAAAACGGGCAGGGCTTTCAGCAATTCTTCCATCAGACCCGCCCCGAAGAACATTCTGATTAAAAAAGGTAAAAAACTGATTTGTTCGCCTTCTGCGGGCAAACGACCGGGCAAAATTTCTCTAAATACTAATATAAATCCAATCAATAAGGGGCTGCGCAATATCAGGACTGTTGCTAAAGCGGTACCGAGCAATACCCACCAAGGTTTGTGTTTGCCGCACAGTTGATAGATGAAGTAGTAAGCTGCACCGGCGAGGTAGGCTGACAGCAGGAAGTTGAAGGCTGCGGAATTTCCGACGGCGAGAAACATGGACACGACAAAAAGAACTGTCGCAATACCTGGATATAAGTATGCTTTTTGGCTTAATTGTTTTCCCGTGGAGGCGATCGGGAATAATTGAGTTAAAGTTAGAGCGTCCTTTTCGGGTGGATCAAAATTACCGACTTGGGCCTGGGAGAATCCGGGTTTATTTTGGTGAGGGGTTGCGGAAGATTCAAATATGAATTCAGGGCCGTCTTCACCGAGACTGATGCGATCGCCTGTTTGTAAAGTTTGGCAGCCTTGCAGTTTTTGACCGTTAATATAAGTTCCGTTAGCGCTGTTGAGGTCGCAAATTTCCCATCTCGTCCAATTACCCTGAGTTAGGGGACGGACTGCGGCGTGGCGGCGGGAAACCATGCCGTGGGCGATCGACTCTAAAGCTATTTGACAAGTGCGATCGCGTCCGATCGCCACTTCCCCATATTCAGAAAGTGGGTACTTGGACGCTGGCCCGGACGCAGCGCCTTGGGCGGGCACTTGTCGCAGAAATCCGATTTCATTAGTCATTAGTTATTAGTCATTAGTCATTAGTTATTGGTCATTAGTTATTAGTCATTAGTCATTAGTTATTAGTTATTACTTATTAGCTGTTAGCTGATGTTATTGATCTGCTGTCTTGACAACACAGTTATTAGTCATTTGTTCGCTGTTATGTGATGTTATTTATCCGCAATCTTGATTCGACAGTTATGAGATTTTAGATTCTGAATAATGATTCATGACTAATAACTAATAACTCATAACTCATAACTAATGACCAATGACCAATGACCAATGACCAATGACCAATGACCAATGACCAATGACCAATGACCAATGACCAATGACCAATGACTAATGATTATAGATTTGCTCTGGCATCCTGAACGGCTGCATAGAAAAATATGCCTGTGAGCGGTATGCTGAGGGCGAGAATGATGCCTGTGACTAAATTGCCGAGTTGAGCGTTTCCCGAAGATAGCTCAAAGATTGAGCCGACTGCGGCGATCGCAGTGATGCAGCAAAGAGCTAACAATAAACCACTTTTCGGAGTTCCTGCCATCATACTGATTTTACTGCCTTGGGCGAAAATTTTTTCTTGACTAATTCTTCATTCAGTGCCAGCTTGTTGTCTACTCTGTCTACAAACAGCACTCCGTTGAGATGATCCATTTCGTGCTGAATTACTCTAGACAGTAACTCAGTTGCTTTCAAGGTTTGCGGGCGGCCGAATTCGTCGCGATATGACACTTCAATGACTTCTGGGCGTTTGACATCAAAATAGACTCCCGGAATGCTCAAACACCCTTCTTGCAAGATGCAGATATCGCCACTGCTACTTTTGATGGTGGGGTTGATCAAAACCATTGGCGGTGTGGCCAGATTTTCTGGGTCGCAGTCGATCACGATTACTTGTTTGTTGACTCCGACTTGGGGGGCTGCCAAACCGATGCCGTCGGCACTGTACATGGTTTGCAGCATTTCTCGGACTAACTGCCGAATTTCTGCATCGACGCTGTTAACGCGCTTTGCTGGCTGCCGCAGGACGCGATCGCCTAAAGTGTGTATTGTTAGAGGCGGTTTTTCTAACTTTTTCTTTTCCACCAAAACCTGAACCGTCATAAAACCTCGCGGATGTTTGGAAACCCCCCAACAAAAGCTGCTGGGGATAAAATTGGAACCAATACTATTATTTTCAATATTAGTCTAATTTCAGGTAGCCATGACTGGAAAAACACCAAACCAACGGCCTGTTATTTCTCTGGGGCTTTCGCCCGCTGATTTGGCGGTAGAGCTCGCGGGGGCGATCGCCATTTTAGTGTCGATTTTGCTGATTGTACAATTTTGGGCGGTTTTGCCCGATCGAATTCCGATTCACTTCGGCTTGGGGGGACAGCCTGATGCTTTGGGCGACAAGGTGATGATTTGGATGCTACCAGCAGTGGCTGCTATTATTTTTGTGGTTTTAACTGCGGTATCGCGCTATCCGCATACTTTTAACTATCCGGTACGGATTACTGAGCCAAATGCGCGCCGCCAATATCTCTTGGGGCGAAGCCTTTTAGTTTGGCTGAAGGCGGAGATTTGCTGGCTGTTTGCTTTTATAGTGCGGCAGCAAATTCTTGTGGCTTTGGGCAATGCTCAAAGGTTTAGTATAGAGTTGGTTTTTGGGATAATTTTTTTGATATTTGCGACGGTTGGCGTGTATTTTGTGAGAGCTTATTTGGCTCGCTAGATGTAGGTGAAAAACTTTCATATAAATCGTCAAAAGCGTTTTTTATAAGTGCGAGCCTCTCGCTCGCTTACACATAGCGAGCGAGAGGCTCGCACTCCCTGTAAATGCTCTCACAGAGATGCTCCCAACCTTTGGCTAAGCCATGAGATATGTTTGTTGATTGTTCATCGGCAATACTCGCAACCGTCGATTTTTCAAATCTGGTTCTAAGCCTAGTTCTTCCATTGGAGTCACGCCCAGCAAAACAGCGGAAACGCCTTGGGGCAATTCTAAACAATCAAATCTGCCTTCTCTCCCTTCTACAATAATTTGAGCGCCTGCAAAAATCCGACCTTTTTTGATGCCAGCCGATGTTTCTACATCTCTTTCTCCTACTTGTCTTAAACCAAGTTGGCTAATAATATGAGCTGGCAAAGAAAGCAGAGTTGCTCCGGTATCGACAAGAACGTTGTCGCTCACCGCAGAACGAACTTCATCGGTAGAAATGAATCCCCGTTCGGCCATAACTAGATCGATGAAATTCGTGACGGTGATTGTAGTAATTACTTGACCCATTTGTTTTCCTTGAAGATTAGGGAGTACCAGGGTCATGTTATTTTACCTCTTTGAGTGTAATTACTGGATATTTCTATTGTAATGCTATCTAGAATCGTGCTTCATTGGTTAAAATCGTTTTAGCGATCGCCCAAAATTAGAATTTGCCTCAACGCATGACACCAGAACAAAACTCTTCTCAACCCAATCCTCCCGATTCCAACGTGACTGTAGAAAGTCCTAACGGTGCGAGTCCTGCTGTCCCACCAGAATCAGCAACAATCGTTGCTACTGCTGAACCGACAAAACCGCTGCCTCCGCGTCCAACAAGCCCAAGGGTTTTTGCGCCGTTGCAGCCACCACAAACGAATGCTGAGATGTCGGGATCGCTGTTGATATTGGGATCGATCGCAGCAATGATTATAGGGCTAGCCATCGACATCGTGTGGCTCGGTTTGTTGGGTGCGATTTTGGCGATCGCGATCGCCCTGCGGATCATGTGGCCCAATTGGGGCAAAATCTGGACGCAGGTAATCCCTCCGACTTGGCGCACCCTGATCGTCTCTAGCTTTGGGCTGTTGGCGGGAACAGTTGGCTTGCTGATACTCAGCGGGGCTAACGGTGAACTGGGAAGCCGCAATATCAAGATTAACTGGGATGCGGTGGGAGCAGTAGGCGAAGTCATCGGCGCTTTGGGTCAAATTTTGATCGCGATTTTGGGCGTTTACGTGGCTTGGCGGCAGTACGTAATCTCGAAGGATTTGACGATTCAGCAAAATCGCATTACGCAGCAGCAAACTATTGATGCTTATTTTCAAGGGGTTTCTGATTTAGCCCTTGATGAACAAGGGTTTTTGGAAGATTGGCCACAGGAAAGGGCGATCGCCGAAGGCCGCACCGCTGCGATTATGAGCAGTGTGGATGCTGAAGGTAAGGCTAAAATTCTGCGGTTTTTGTCGCAGTCGAGACTGGTTACTCCTCTGAAGCGCGATCGGCTTTTAGGCCGCCCCATCCTTGACGGCGACGGCGGCTACGCTGAAGATAGAGATTACGGTATCCGCGTTATCGATCTGAATGTCATGTTAGCGGGTGCTGACATGGCTGGCACCGATTTGCGGTGGACGGAGTTGAGTGAAGCCAACCTCGTCCGGGCGAATCTCAGCAAGTGCGATTTAGTCAAAGCAAACCTCTCCCGCGCTATCCTGTACGACGCGAATCTCACTCGCGCTGACATGAGAGCAGCGATATTATTCTACGGCTCGGTCGAAACTGCTTCTCCCCGCAGCCGCACGGAATTTCCCAACTATCAAACGGGTGAACATACCGGCGCTGTGGTTGAACGTGCAGATTTTACCGCTGTCAAGCGACTGTCGGACGAGCAACGACACTACTGTTGCTCTTGGTGTGGCTCGAAGTCGAGAGAGACTATTCCCGGCGGCTGCGAAGGGATTCCCAATAAGCTCGGACGTTAAAATTAGCAGTACCGCTGTACTTACGTATATATTTGACGATCGCGAGCGCAGCGGACTATGGTGTAATTTTCAATCAACAGTTTTGCGCTGTTTTAGCCATGAGCAATACTGATTTACCGCTGGTTTATTCGTGGTCAATTTTGGGTTTTGTGAATGGCTTTCTTCCCAAAAGTGTGTGGGAGTTGTTCTCCCATTGGGACGGCAAATGGTACACCCAAATCGCTACTCTAGGCTACAGCTACGCCGATGACGGACAACAGCATTCTGTTGCATTCTATCCGCTGTTTCCCTTGCTACTTCGGGGGATGATGACCCTCGGAATGCGAGCCAACGCAGCAGGGGTATTAATCAACTCTTTTGCATTTTTGGGTGCATTAGTGATAGTCTACTTTTGGGTATAACAGCGATACGATATTTCCCACGCTGCCTGAAAAAAGTCTCTTTCGCACAGCATAGCGTAGCGATAGGTTGCTTCTAATTCCGGGTAGAAGTTCAGGGGCTGACAGGTGTAGGTTTTTTACGAGGGGGTAGTATAAAATCAATTAAACCAGGCGAAAATAAGGGTGATTCAACGAAACACGTGGCTGCGGGAAAAACCTCAATGCTGAAAAATAAGCATCTCAAGGATTGGTCATGTATTGTCTCCAAACAAATGGCTCACCTGTCAATACCTCAAGCGATTGGGTTAGCGACTTGGAGTTTTGGCGTAGTGATGACCAAATCCAGCAGTTTAACCCAAGTTTCGCAGTTGAGCGCTGACATTAACGAAGAAAAGCCGAATACAGTCCGTCAGCGATTAAAAGAATGGTATCAAGAAGCCCCAGCTAAAAAAGGACAAAAGCGTCGTGATTTCGATGTGAGTAGTTGTTTTGCTCCATTACTGTTGTGGGTGCTAAGTTTACTGCCAAAAAATGTTGAGGACATTGCCTTGGCATTGGATGCCACTAGCATCGGGGATAAATTTACAGTTCTGTCGATGAACAT
>NZ_JAUBVX010000069.1:0-32283 GCF_036706065.1 Microcoleus sp. A2-C3
CATCAATTTTACCCTCGCTGATCCACGAATCAACACCAGTTTACTTGACGATAGGGCTTAACCGAGAAGTATTGGCACCCAAGGGACTTTACTGCAAAGAAACGACACCTGTGGGGAGTTTTCCACCCAATGCCTTTGGATTGTACGATATGCACGGCAACGTCTGGGAATGGTGTGCTGATCCTTGGCATGGTAGCTATCAAGGTACGCCGCAAGATGGCAGAGTATGGGACGAAAAAAATAATGATCATCGTTATCCAGAATATGATGTATTAGTCAATATAAAGAATGATAACCGAACCCGGCTAGTGCGCGGTGGTTCGTGGAACGTCAATCCCGGTAGTTGTACTTCGGCGATTCGCGGCCTCAGCTCTGCGCCGGGCAATTCCTACTACGACTACGGTTTTCGCGTAGCGTTGGCTTGGGATCTTCCTGCCTCTTCCTCTTCGGCTTCGGCTCTTCCTGCGTCTCCGTCTTCAGCTTCGGCTCTTTTTGCGTCTTCGTCTGAGATGCATGACGCATTCGTTGGTTTCTCGGTTGGTTGTTTAATTTTTTCTCTCCCCACTCTTTTTATTTTTAATATCTTTTCTTTTCTTTTTCATCTCATTTTCGGTTGATGGCAATACCACAACTAAGGGTGGTTAAAATTGTATAATTTACCCGACTCTCTAATTTAGGGTGTTAGGCAAAAACTATCGTTTGCCGAGTTATTGGTGGGGTGGGGGCGGGTTTATTCAGATTATTGGTGAGTAGCAAATATGTAGGCGAACCCGCCCCTACGAAAAATTGTTTTAAATATTCTGGCGAATGCTAAAATTAGAAGCCATAACACCGTTGGAGTAGAAAATGCTTAAAGATATTATCTCGGTTAAGCCGTTAGAATTCTATCAACTACACCTCAAGTTTGAAGACGATATAGAGGGAGTTGTTGATATCAGTCAACTGATTGAATTCACGGGAATTTTTTCCCCTTTAGAAGACCTGAGTTACTTTGTCCAAGTCAAAATTAATCCAGATTTGGGAACTGTTTACTGGGAAAATGGAGCAGATTTAGACCCAGATGTTCTCTACTCAATTATTACAAATCAGCCAATCGCTACCTATGAAAAAGAATCTGTCAGTCGATTTTAGATTTTAGATTTAGTCCAGAGATGAAAATCTTGCTGTCACAACCACGGCCGCTTAAAATGATACTATGAATTGCTAATCATTCAAAAAACCTATGTACTTAACTAAAAATCTATGAAAATTATTTTTTTTGGCACTCCCGACTTTGCTGTTCCTACTTTGTCCAGTTTGCTGAGTCATCCAGAATTTGAGGTGGTGGGTGTGGTGACTCAGCCAGATAAGCGCCGGGGAAGGGGCAATAAATTGATGCCTTCACCTATTAAAGATGTGGCTTTAAATCACAGTCTCCCAGTTTTCCAGCCGCGCCGAATTAAGAAGGATGCGGAAACTATTGCTATGTTGCGGGAAGCGGAGGCTGATGTTTTTGTGGTGGTGGCTTACGGCCAGATTCTTTCTCAAGAAATTCTGGATATTCCTAGTTTGGCTTGCGTTAATGTTCACGGTTCAATTTTGCCGAAGTATCGCGGGGCGGCACCGATTCAGCGCTGTCTTTTTGAGGGGAAAAAGGAGACTGGTATTACTACTATGCTGATGGATGCTGGGATGGATACTGGGGCGATGTTGTTGAAGGTTTTTGCTGGGATTTCGCTGTTGGATAATGCTGATTCTTTGGGGGATAGGTTGGCGGATGTGGGGGCGGATTTGTTGGTGGAAACTTTGGTTGGATTGAGGGATGGGGAAATTAAATCTGTACCTCAAGATGATGCTGAGGCGACTTATGCGCCGATGATTAAAACGGCAGATTTTGTGCTGGATTGGTCGAAAAGTGCGATCGCCCTTCATAATCAAGTTAGGGGTTTTTTCCCAGATTGTACTACGACTTTTCGCGGTAATTCTCTGAAAGTGTCCGCAACTGTGCCCGTGGGGCCGGAATATTGGCTGCAATTACCGCCGGAGTTGAGAGTTTGGGAACGCGATTGGCCTGTTTTGAATCAGTTGTCGGGCGCAAATGGGGAGGTTGTCAGGGTTGTGAAGGGGTTGGGGGCGATCGTCCAAACTGGCGATGGTTTGTTATTATTGCGAGAGGTACAGTTGGCGGGGAAAAAGGTGCAATCTGGGGTAGATTTTGCGAATGGGACTCGGTTGGCGGCGGGTGAGGTTTTTGGGGGAGTTGAAGTTAAGTAAATTAGTGGTAGGGAGAAACCGGGTTTCTGCGAATCATTTGGGTTGAGTACGAAAAATCTCGGAAGAAACCCGGTTTCTGAGATATTACCTAAAATTCGACCAAAACTTCTTCTTCAATGCCCAACAAATCCCGTGCCGCTTCTAACATACTCTCAGTAATATCTTTCAAGTCTTCGCGACTTGCTAAATAAGTTTTTAAAGCGTCTAAAGGTTCTATACTATTATTAGCATTCAATTCCGGCAACCTCGGCCTCGCTAGCTGGCTGACTAATTCCGGCTGAATTGTGTAGCTGTGGGCTTCGCCTAGAAGTGCGTGCAATTCTGCGTTATCTATTAAGTCTAATTGTTCCGATCGCAATTGGTAGATTAATCTCACCACAGCATCTTGAATTTGCTTCTTCACAATGGCTTTAATCAAGTCAGCTTGCGGGTTTTCCGATTCAGACACGTTTACCTTAATCGTCAGAAACACTCGCACAGGTAACGCGCAAAATTCCCACTCAGCTTTCCCTCGTTCCAAATTAATTAACACAAAACCTTTGTCTTCTTTCTCTTCGCTAAAATCAACTCGTTCGATGCTTCCCGGATAAATTACGGGCGGATTGTTGGATAAATTTAAATTTTGGTGTTTGTGAACGTGGCCGAGTGCTACGTAGTCGAAACAAGGGCGTGTTAGCATGGAAACGGGTATGTTAAAACCTTTACCAACTGCTAAAAAACGTTCCGCGCCCAGGCTTGCTTTATCTGCCATTAAGTGCGCTAATAGTACGGTGGGGATTTCGGGGTTGAGGCGGCGGATTTCGCCTTCCATTGCGATCGTCAGTTTTTCGGTTAATAATTGGTTAACGTCGCCCATAGAAAGGCTTTCAGTCTCCGATCGCGTCATTAAGGTCGATCGCGTCAACCAAGGCAGTGTAACCACCTGTACGGGGCCATTACGGGTCTGTATGAGGTGAGTTTCCAGGCGATCGCCTACAATAAACTTAGGTATTCCCAAAGTCCGGTAAATCCCCAAACTCGCGCCGCCCTGTCCCTGGGAATGTTGGTCGTGATTTCCTACTAGCAAAACCGTCGGAATTTGTGCATCAACCAAGCGACTAAATTGCCGCGCAAAAGCCTCTTTTACAAACGGTGGCGGCGTTGAATCCGGGAAAGCATCGCCCCCGAATATAACTAAATCTACGGGTTCAGAAATTGCCCTGTCCATACATTTACTCAAGGTAGCCGCGAAGTCTTCCAGCCGCGTATTTAAGCCTGTTTCTGGATTGACTCGGCCGTGGGAAAAGCCGCTTCCCATGTGGATGTCTGAAAGGTGTAAGATTTTAATCATTGTTTTTTTTGTGAGTTGTAATTGAGGTTTTTCGTAAGGACTTTAGCCCTCAGTTTACCAAGTGTTTTATGTGTTTTTAGGTTCTAATTCGACGCTGTGTCGATTGGGATTGATGCGTTTATCGATCGCAAAAATTGCCTTTTCTTCCTCCAACCCAATTTCGTGAAACTCTTTAAACAAACATTCTAACTCAATTTTTGCAATAACAGTTTCCAGCCACTTATCAAAGGAATCGCATTCAATGCTTCTCAAAGGTTCGTTTCTGCACTCAAAACTGATAATTTGTCCGGGAGTACCGTCAAAACAACCTTTTGTATCCACAACCCGCAGCCACAAATCATCTACTTTCATAAACGGAATCCATGCTTTGTTCCAATATTCTCCGGGCTGCCATTCTTGAAAATTAACTTGACTCTGGGTGTCCCAAAATTTTTTCTCCTTCACAATAGATGCCAAAGATAAAATACTTCTGCCGTGTTCAAAAGGCAACAGCCACTTATTTTCTGAACTCTCATAAGCCGAACCGTTATACCAGCGATAAAAATCATAAAATGTTTCGGGAAGCCATTGTTGGTAACGTTTTTTAAATAAGTCGATTTCCGTTTCGATTGCACCGGAATTTAGCAAATTTTGCGCGTCGGGACAGTAGCGTTTTAAGCTTTGGGCGAAGGTACGAACCAGAGGATTGCGTGGCTGAAAAAGTTGTTTCATACATCATAATATCATACCGGGGACTTTTTGGTAAATTTGGGCGATCGGACAGCGAAAATCTATACTTTTTAACTCTAACTCATTTCCTTGTCTGTAAATCTGAGAAACCCAATTTCCCTCAGCATTGAGTCGAAAACATTCAATTTGGATTTCCGCTTGATTGATGAGCACGTATTCCTGCAAACTCGATGCAGTTTGATAATCTGCAAATTTATCACCTTTATCAAAACTTGCCGTTGACGGCGACAAAACTTCAATAATTAAAGACGGATACAGGATAAAATCCTCGGTGGAATTGATCTCTCTTTCATCGCAAGTAACTGCTATATCGGGGTAGTAATAGCAATTTGCCTCTTCCAATCGGACTTTTATATCTGATGTGAGAACTAAGCAGGGCGAATTCCGAAGATGCGTCCCTAGCAGCATAATTAAGTTGCTAGAAATAACGATATGGGGCTTTTTTGCACCAGTCATCGCATAAACGTGTCCGCGTCTGTATTCGTGTTTGATCGGACTTACTCGTTCGCCTTCTAGGTATTCTTCTGGTGAAATGTAGAAATTGTTTTTGCTGATAACCATTGATTTGTCCTCGGCTAATTTTGTGTGATAATATTTGTTTAAATTCGTAGATTTTGGTAGGGACACGGCAATGCCGTGTCCCTACCAAATTAACATAATTCCAGAAATCGCGCGTGCCACAGTTTGCCACTTTCCGTCAATCCCTGCGATCGCACTTTGATTTTGACTCCGCGAGGGTTAGCCTCGTAGAGTCGGGCAATTTCCTGCATTTCCGCGCCGCTAAAGCCCGTTCCCACTGTTCCGATCGGCACTAATTTGCCCGCAATTTCTTGCGCGACTTCGATCGCACTAAACGGCCGCCCCGCAACTTTAGTCGGTGTCAACCCGACAATAAATAAGTCGTATTCCTGACAGTATTTAGTCCGCACCATCGGAAACTTCTTAACATCTTTTCCCCCGACATAACAGCAGTTTTGCAAAAGCCAAACTTCGCCTTCTCTATTTTCAGATTCCTGCTGCTGGGCTAATAAAAGTTTTTCGGCTGCGGTGCGATATGTCGGTACAATTTCAAATTCTGAAGATAAACATACCAGCAATTCACCAACTGCAACTCCGGCGGCAATTCGTTCGGATTCTGCTAACCCAGTCAAATCTTTCCCGTGGGAAAACAAACATTTGAAAATGGCATAAACTGCCGTTGGTTGGGTCGTCGGAAAACCACTTTCAATATTAACAGTAGCAGCTTGCGCGCCCGTGCGGTGTTCGCTGCCGGTACAGCTTTTGTAATACAGTTCGCCGTCTAAAACAAAGGTGCCAATTTGAGCGGCTGTGTCTGTTAATGCGCGATCGATCGCAATTGATGGTTGTTGTCGCAGATTAGTCGATCGCGATTGATAGTATACTTTATCTGGGGTTGCAACAACCACAACTCGGTTGCCGTCCCGCTTTGGCTGTCCCCAATAATCTGGATTTTCGATGTAATAAGAACGTTCCACCGGCGCGTCAACCGGCTGCATCGTCACAATCCTTCCCGGCTGCAAGTGCGCCGGTAATTCGGGAACAATCGGATTGTTTGCAGTCTCTATTTTGGCAGCAGCCTTTGATTTTGCCGCAGGAACAACATTGGTGATAGACTTGCTTTTAGTGTTGTTAGTCGGCTTTTCTCCAGTTTCCAACTCAAACGCTTTTTGCCAAAATCCCAGCGCCATTTCCGGGTATCCTTCCGACTCCGCGCACAGTGCAAAACCAATAACTTTTGCCGTACCGATGCTGCGCCCGTAATCAGCCAAATACTGCACCGCCCCCGCTTCACCCATCAGGTGCAATTCCCGCGTGACGATGCGATTGTTCCAACGTTCTCGAATATCGGCGCTAATTTTTTTGGCTGATTTTCGCTTGGCTTCTGCGTATTCGGTGCAGTCCATAATGCCTCCTTTTGGTAGGGCTATTTGTACACTATAATCAAGCTTGATTCATGAGTCAAGTAAATAGATGTCATTGCGAATGAAACGAAGTAAAGTGAAGCAATCGCAGAGATTAGGTGATTTCTCTTAATTATGCAGCACTATTAAGAAATAAACCTAACTATTTGATTTGTGAACTAGATTTAGTTTTTCACCGCAGAGGGCGCAGAGGGCACAGAGGAAGAGAAGCAAGAGATCCATCGGCTGGTATTTACATTGAGATGGCAAATTGCAGTAATCGGTTCGCCGCCAATGCTAAGATAACGTCGATCGTGTGTTGAGGTCAATCATGCCGGGGCTTGCTGCTTGCGAAGTCTGGTTCGCCAACTTCCGTTAGCGAAGCCAACGAAGAGGATCGCACTTTCGAGCATTTAAGATCAAGTCTAATTGTACTGTTATGATGCGATTAATTTTGTACAGCAAACCCGGATGCCACTTGTGCGAAGGGTTGCAAGAAAAACTCGAACTGATTGAAAGCATCAAGTTTCAATTGGAAGTACGAGACATTACCGAACGCGATGACTGGTTTCAAGCTTATCAGTACGAAGTGCCAGTTTTGTTTAAAGTGCAGCCTCAGCCAATAAATTCTGCTGGCGATGCTGCATTCTCCCCAGAAGAACAATTACCTCGTCCTTCTCCCCGCTGCACAGTCCGACAATTGGAGCAAATGTTACAGAAATATTTGCAAACCGATCAGTCAAAATAGATTCAACCCAGTTTTGCCAGGAGTGATCGACATGAATTTGAGAGAATTATTAGCAGCAATTCCCGGCATTTCCTTTGACACCCAACATCCCGCCCTCGATGCGGAAGTCAAGGGTTTATCGACTAATTCCCACGCTTGTGGGGCGGGAGATTTGTTTTTGGGAATGCCGGGAACTCGCGTAGATGGGGGAGATTTTTGGCAAAGTGCGATCGCCAGTGGTGCAATTGCCGCGATAATTTCCACCCAAGCAGCCGAGAAAACACCACCCAACCCCCCCCAACCCCCCCTTGCTAAGGGGGGGCTAGAAGAGCTTCCCTGCGTCATCGCAGCAGCCGATATGTCTCAAGTTTGCGGTCAAATAGCAACCGCATTTTATGGCAATCCAGCTAACAAATTAAAACTTGTCGGCGTTACCGGAACTAACGGCAAAACTACCACAACTCATTTAATCGAATTTTTGCTCAATCAAATGCAGTTGTCAACTGCGATTTTTGGCACGCTTTACACTCGCTGGCCCGGTTTCCAACAAACTGCACTTTACACCACACCTTTTGCGGTTGACCTGCAAAAACAACTAGCAGAAGCTGTAGCCGCCGGATGCAAACATGGCGTGATGGAAGTCAGTTCCCACGCTTTAGCACAGCAGCGGGTTTTGGGCTGTACTTTTGAAGTTGCTGTGTTTACAAACTTGACTCAAGACCATCTCGATTATCACCGGGATATGGAGGATTATTTTGAGGCGAAATCTCTGTTATTCGGTTCCGATTATCTCAAGAATCGCGCGGTGATTAATATTGACGATGCCTACGGACGGCGGATTGTTGAAAACTTAAAATCGGAGAAAATTTGGAGTTACAGCACTACCGATAAAACTGCTGATTTGTATGCTTCAAATTTACAATATCAGCCCGACGGAGTTAAGGGAATGCTGCACACTCCCAAGGGCAAAACTGCTTTTGTTTTGCCTTTAGTCGGTCAGTTCAATTTATCAAATATGTTGGCTGCTGTCGGTGCTGTTTTGGAATTAGGTTTAGATTTGTCCGCAATTGTGGAGAATTTATCTCAGTTTTCGGGAGTACCGGGACGGATGGAACGGGTGCAAATTAGTCCCGACCAAGATATTAGCGTGATTGTCGATTACGCGCATACTCCTGATAGTTTGGAGAACTTATTGAAGGCTTCGCGGCCGTTTATTCCGGGTCAAATGATTTGCGTGTTTGGTTGCGGTGGCGATCGCGATCGCACGAAACGCCCAATTATGGGTAAAATCGTGGCAGAATTGGCAGATTTAGCCGTTGTTACTTCCGACAATCCGCGTACTGAAAATCCCGATCGCATTTTAGAAGACGTTCTAGCAGGTATCCCCGCCACTGTAAAGCCGATGGTTTTGTGCGATCGCGCCGCAGCAATTCGTACTGCTATTATGGATGCTAAACCCGGAGATGGCGTGCTGATTGCAGGAAAGGGACACGAAGATTATCAGATTTTGGGCACCGAAAAAGTCCATTTTGACGATCGAGAACAAGCGCGATATGCCTTGAAAGAAAGAATCAACGAGCTTAGCAGTTAGTTATTAGTTATTGGTTATTGGTTCCCAGGAGCGACCTGGGAACCAGTTAAAAAAGAAATAATAAATAAAAAATCCGTATTTTTACGAGTTGACAAACGGGTTTCTCTAGGCTTATAATAATGAATATAAAATCTTTCCTAAAAAAGCAATCGCTATAATCGAAATCACACAACATCAAATTTTAGCTCGCATTGACCCAGAGAGGTGCATCATTATCGATCGAAAAATTCGTATACATAACGAATAATCGATTATCATCAAAGCATTACGGAGTAAAGACTAAATCCATGACTACTTATCCCTATTTCGTGCAACCAACATCATTCGATTCATTGTCACCTTCGGTAGACTTATCTGTTTCCTTCGCCCAAAAGTATTTGCAACAGATGAAAAGCAGTGACTCTGCACCTGTTGTTAACGATAACTTTCTCGAACGACGGCGTGCCCAAATCGCCAAAAAAATGTTGGAATCGCTGCGTTCTGTAAGTGCAAAATCCTGGACTAGAACCGAAGATTTGCTGTCGCAAGTATTAGTTCAACACGGAATTGATACCGATTTAATCGATCCGTGGCAGATTTCTGGTGGGATTCATCAAGTCTACAAGTTGGCGATCGAAGCCTATGCTCAGCAACTACCGCCCCATAGTATTGTCACCAAAATCAGCCCAGTGCTCGGACAAGTCCGAAAGCAAGTCACAGCAATTGACCCCCGCGTGATTGGCTTTGTAGCCATGCAATATCACTACACAGGAGTGCAGTTGATGGAGTTGCTTCCCGACGGTGAACAGGAAAAGTTTGCTAACTACGTCAAGATTCTCGACGATCATCTGTATATGCCACTGCAACGCGCCTACAGTGCGGCGGGGAAGCATCCAGCGGATTCGGTGGCGCTGCAATCTGTACAGTTGCTGATGCCGGTGATGACCAAGATTTCTGAACGGATAGTCGATCGCGTAAATCAATTATACCCGCGCTATCGCTGTCATTCTGGGCCGCTCAACACTCCAAATATCCGCACATCTAGCATCCGCGATGTCGAGATGTTTCAAGTTTATATGTGGGTTTGTCTGCTCGAAGGGAATCTGCACGCCCTAGAGACAGAATTGTTTCCCCTGTGCGTGATGATTTACCCTAAACTAAATGTGAATTGGGGACTTATCAGCAAAATGACTCACTTACTGCGTAAGGAAATTGGGGCCTGTCTGTCACCCGAGCAAGCGCAGTATTGTGAACCATTCTACGAGATTCTGCGCCGTATGTTTTCAGCGGAAGTTTTTCCTAATACTGATTAATATCGCTTCTGTGAATGTCTCATCAACGGCTAAAATTTCATCTCATACCATTTTTAAAAAGGTGTGATAGAGATACAATACCGCCAGACATTGATAATTCTGTCTTTGAGTTTTTACATAAGTCTTGCATAACTTTAAAAAAATGGTATCATAAGTATCTCTGGCAATCAGGCTGCAAAGCTCTCAAAGCTCTGTCCAGAAATATCTTTTGGGTTCCTGACTTGTTAACAGTCTAGGGTCAGCCAAGCCGATCAAGCCCCTAGATTAATTAAATCAAGGGGTAAATTATAGTTAAAATCATAGTACAAAATACTTTAACAAAAAAGAGCGATCGCTATGATAGAACTAACTGGGTATCAAATTTTCGATAGAATTTACTCAGGCACTCGCACTATAGTCGATCGCGGAACTCGCCTCTGGGACAAAAAACCGGTCATCATCAAAGTCTTGCGGAACGAGTATCCCAGCTTCAATGAACTGTTGCAATTTCGCAATCAGTACACCATTGCCAAAAACCTGATTTTGCCCGGAATCATCCAAACTTACAGCTTAGAGCCATACCAAAACAGCTATGCGCTGATAGTCGAAGACTTCGGGGGAATTTCTCTGACAGAATGGACGGGAAAAGGGAAAACCGTTTCCTCTATGGTGGAGTTTTTCCAAATTGCGATCGATCTCGCCAATACATTAGATATACTTTACCGCCACCGCATCATTCACAAAGACATTAAACCCGCCAATATTTTAATTAATCCCCAAACAAAAGAAGTCAAACTCATTGACTTTAGCATCGCATCTTTGCTGCCGCGAGACACCCAAACTCTGATGAGTCCCAACTTATTGGAAGGCACACTAGGCTATTTGTCTCCCGAACAAACGGGCAGGATGAATCGTGGCGTTGACTACCGCACAGATTTCTACTCTTTGGGCGTGACTTTTTACGAATTGCTAGCAGGAAATTTGCCATTTCAATCTCACGATCCGATGGAATTGGTGCACTCCCATCTTGCCAAACAACCGCCATCACTGTATGAAATTAATCCAGAAATCCCGGCGGTACTCTCGGCAATTGTCAGCAAATTGATGGCGAAGAATGCTGAAGACCGCTATCAGAGCGCATTAGGATTAAAGCACGACCTCGAAAAATGTCGGTCTCAGTGGCAAAAAACAGGAAACATCGTTTTGTTTGAATTGGGAGAACGAGATCTGAGCGATCGCTTTACCATTCCCGAAAAACTTTATGGACGGGAAACAGAAGTAGAAACCTTACTTAATACCTTTGACTGCGTAGCCAATGGTTCATCTGAGTTAATGCTAGTCGCCGGGTTTTCGGGGATTGGAAAAACCGCTGTTGTCAACGAAGTCCACAAACCGATTGTCCGCCAGCACGGCTATTTCATCAAAGGCAAATTCGACCAATTTAACCGCAATATTCCCTTCTCCGCTTTTGTCCAAGCATTTCGAGATTTAATGGGACAATTGCTGAGCGAAAGTGATGCTCAGTTGCAGGTTTGGAAAACGCAGATTCTGCAAGCTGTTGGTGAAAATGGACAAGTTATTATTGAAGTCATTCCCGAATTAGAACGGATTATTAGTCCTCAGCCACCAGCGGTGGAACTGTCGGGAACATCTGCTAAGAATCGCTTCAACTTAGTATTTCAAAAGTTTATCCAAGTTTTTACAACCCAAGAGCATCCTCTGGTAATATTTTTGGACGATTTGCAATGGGCTGATACGGCATCTCTCAAGTTGCTGCAACTTTTGATGGTTGAATCTACAGCAGGCTACTTGTTAGTTATAGGTGCTTATCGGGATAACGAAGTGTTTGCCGCGCACCCGTTGATGCTGACTTTGGAAGCGATCGCCCAAAGCGACTCGATAGTTAATACAATTACGTTACAACCCCTGAGTGATGCCAGCCTGAATCAGTTGGTAGCCAATACGCTGAATTGTTCGAGTGCATTAGCGCAACCACTCACGAATTTGGTATTTCAAAAAACCCAAGGTAATCCCTTTTTTGCCACCCAATTTCTGAAAGCTCTGCATCAAGATGGCCTCATTAACTTTGATGCTCAATTAGGGCATTGGCAATGCGATATCGCCAAAGTGCGAGCGGCCGCATTGACGGATGATGTCGTGGAATTCATGGCGTTGCAGTTACAGAAACTACCAACAGCGACCCAAACTATCCTCCAACTAGCAGCTTGTATTGGCAACTCTTTTGATTTGTCTACTTTGGCGATCGTTTCAGAGCACACAGAAGCCGAGGCTGCCACTCACCTATGGAAAGCCTTGCAAGAAGGGCTGATTCTACCCCAAAATGAAGTTTATAAGTTTTATTTAGGAACAGTTCAGACAACCGATACTACTCATGAATCCGTAGTATATCGATTTTTACACGATCGGATTCAGCAAGCTGCCTATTCCCTGATTCCAGAATCACATAAAAAAGCCACACATTTAAAAATTGGTCAGCTTTTGTTGACAAAAACACCTCAATCAACCCAGAAAGACAATATTTTTGATATTGTCAATCAACTAAATATGGGTGTGGAAATAATAACAGATGCTGAGCAATTCAATCATCTGATCTCACTAAATTTATTAGCAGGAAAAAAAGCCAAAACTGCTACAGCCTATGCCGATGCTGCCAGATATTTGAATATCAGTTGGGCGTTACTAGAATCTGATAGTTGGCAAACTCAGTACGATTTAACCCTGGCTGTTTATCTCGAAACAGCAGAAATAGAATACCTTAATGGTAATTTTGATCGGCTAGAAAGCTTGGCTGAAATGATTTCAGCCAACGCTATAAATTTGATCGACAGTCTCAAAATATATGAGCTGCAAATTCAATCTTGTCAGTCACAAAGTATGATGACAAAAGCGATTGATACAGGTTTAGAAGCATTGGACAAGTTGGGAATTAACATCGATACCAGTATCGGCGATCGCGCAATGCCAGAATTACCACGATTTGAAGATTTAGACAAGATTCCAGAAATGACAGATCCGCAGAAACTCGCCACGTTGCGGATTCTCATGGCACTTTTTCCTTCCATTTATATCGCCAAACCCGATATGACTCGTCCCCTGATCTTAACGATAGTAAATTTTACCATTGAAGGTGGACATTCTGCATTATCAGCTTATGCTTATGTGCTCTATGGCACGATTCTCTGCGTCGAACCTGGAGGCATCGATCAAGGATATTATGCCGGAAAATTAGCGTTGAAGTTGTTAGAACAATTTCAGGAAACCGCACTTAAAGCCAGAGTTTATAATTTATTTAATGCTCTAATTCGATCTTGGAAAGAACCCGCCCAAGCTACACTAGCCCCTTATATAGAAGGATGCCAAAGTGGTTTAGAGACTGGGGATTTGGAGTGGGCTAGTTATAATGCCATGCACTATTGTAAGAATCTTTTTTTAACTGGGGAGAGACTAGAAATAGTCGAGTCTAAACAAGCTCCTTACCTCGAATTACTACTCAAAAACAAGCATGATTTTGCCTTGTGTTACGCGAAAATCTGGGCGCAAGCTACCTTGAACTTACAAGGCAAATCGGCTGACAAGCTGCTATTGATTGGAGAGCATTTTGATGAATTGCACTTCCTGCCACTTTGGCAAAATACGAACAATTATATGTCCTTATTTGCGCTATGTGTTGCCAAAGCAAATATTTTATATTTATTTAAGGAATATGGGAGTGCTTTAGATTTTACTGTGCTGGCTGGCAAATATATGCAAGCTGCGATCGGATCGCTCGCGAGCGGTGTTTATAATTTTTATCACTCATTGATTCTGCTCGCCGTCTACCCTCAAGCTGAACCGAGCCAGCAGCAACAATATATGCTGGCGATCGAACAGAATCAAGCAAACCTCCGAGAATGGTCTGATTGTGCTCCGCATAATTTTCTGCATAAGTATTTGTTGATTAAGGCAGAACAAGCACGAGTATTTGGGAATGTGCTTGAAGCAATAGAGTATTATGACCAAGCAATTCAAGGTGCAAAAGATACGGGATATCTTCAAGAAGAAGCCCTCGCCAACGAACTAGCGGCCGAGTTCTACCTCGGCTGGGGTAAAGAAAAATTTGCAACAGGCTATCTACAAGAAGCCTACTATTGCTATGCCCATTGGGGAGCAAAATCCAAAACAGATGACTTAAAAAAACGCTATCCCCAGCTTTTGACTGCTATCTTGCAGAACCCACAAAATCAATTTATCCTCAACGAAACTCTGATTTCAAACAGCAATCGCTCGTCTATTTCTCATCAAACTATCCCAAGCACTAATTCTAGCAGCAGTAGCATTTCTGAGTGTCTAGATTTTGCCAGTATCCTCAAAGCTTCCCAAGCTTTATCTCGTGAAATTCAACTGGAGCAATTGATTTCCACCTTAGTGAAAATCGTCATGGAAAATGCCGGAGCAGATAAATGCGATTTAATTTTACTAAAGGATGAGAATTTAGTTATAGAAGCCACGGCTGATTTAGGCGATAAAACGACAGATAATAATTTTTGTGTAATGCAAAAAACGCCTGTTAAATCAAGTAAAAATCTCCCTCATTCTCTTATTAATTATGTGTTTCGCACTCAGGAAACTGTAGTCATTGATGATGCTGCTCATAGTTATCTAGCCTCGGATGCTTATATTCTAAAGCACAAGCCCAAAAGTTTATTGTGTACTCCGATCGTCAATAAAGGCAAATTAATTGGAATTCTCTATTTAGAAAATCGCTTAACCCAAGCGGTATTTAATCGCGATCGCCTGCAAGTGATCGAACTGCTGATGGCCCAAGCCGCGATCGCCCTAGAAAACGCCCAACTCTACAGCCAATTAGAGGATTATTCCTACACCCTAGAACAAAAGGTAGAAGAACGCACCCAGGAGTTAGAAGAAAAAGCAACTCAACTCGAAGCCAGCCTCCAAAAACTTTACGCCACTCAATCCCAACTCATTCAAACAGAAAAGATGTCAAGTTTAGGACAGTTGGTTGCCGGAGTTGCTCACGAAATCAACAATCCTGTTAACTTCATTCACGGCAATCTTACCTATGCTCATGGATATATTACATCTTTAATTAAGTTAATTGGGTTATATGAAGAACTTTCTCCTCAACCCCAACCCAAAATTCAAGCTAAAATTGATGAAATCGACCTAGAGTTTATCATTGAAGATTTACCGATGATCCTAGCTTCGATGACGACAGGAACCGAGCGCATTCGCCAAATAGTCGAATCTCTGCGGAACTTCTCTCGCCTTGATGAATCTGAAATTAAACCGATCGACATTCATTCAGGAATTGATAGCACTTTATTAATTTTGCAGCATCGACTGAAAGCTAGCGAAAAACATCAGGAAATCCAAGTAATTAAAGACTATGGCAAAATGCCTTTAATCAACTGTTACGCATCGGCACTTAATCAGGTGTTTATGAATATTCTGAGTAATGGCATAGACGCTTTGCGACAACAGGAGAACGGAGCTAATTTTAAGAAAAATAAGAAAAAACTGACTCTGACGCTTCAGACTGTGGTCGATCGCGATCGCAACGCGGTGATTCGTATTGCAGACAATGGTATAGGGATAGAACCGTCGGCGCTCAATAAGATATTTGAACCGTTTTTTACCACAAAACCTGTGGGTAAGGGTACGGGCTTGGGACTGTCAGTCAGCTATGCGATTATTGTCGAGAAGCATGGAGGTAAGATCGAGGTTAACTCAACGCTTGGAGAGGGAACAGAATTTGCGATCGTCATTCCTATTGACAAAAAAAATTAGTAAATAATTGCTCTGAGCTCATTAAACACTCTTAATTGTAACCGACCTTCCGCAGATATTCAGACAAATTTAATGGTTTTAAATTTGGAGGCATGAAACCATGAAATAAATGGCATTGCTGATTTACGGTAGGAACGGCTAAATATGCCATAAAAACCATTGTCCACAAAGCTTCTGGATTTTTGCCTAGTTCTTTTTCATACCCTGATTAAGCAACGCCAGATTAATACTACTAGCCAGTCAGATCAAGAAGAAATATCAAAGATATCACTAGAGACAATTCTTAAAGAGGCATTACCAGTATTTTTGTCTTTGTTGGTAATATATCTCTTGTATAAATATTTTTCCGCCTATCCTCTAACTGATTTTTTATTCTCTCTCTAAACTCTCTGATTGCCGAGTTCACTAGCTCAACTCCCTGGTCAGCTTAATAATAGGGTTGAAGTTGAGGGTGAGGGTAGTCATAGCAATATTTTATCCTTACTTCAACTACGCAAACATCAATCTACCTTTCGGTTGAGGGACAATTCGCCCTAATTGCTGAGCCGTCTCAATCCACTCCTGCATAATCACCTCTACATTTTGCAATGCTTCTTGATAAGTTTTACCATCAGCCGCACATCCTGGCAATTCAGGAACTTCTGCAATAAAAGCTTGGTCTTCATAGCTCCAGTAAATAATGACTTCGTACTTCATTAGGGAATTTTACCTCACTCAAAAAGGTCGATCGGGTTCCTGTCCCAATTCTTTGTAAAACTCTAGATAATCATTGATCGACTTTTGAAATTCTTGGCGAGCTTGTTCAATAGTTTTCGCCTTAAAAGTCACTACGTCATTAATGTCAAGCACTCGCCCGAAAAGAATTTCCGCTTCTAAATCTACTTCAATGCTAGCACTGTAACCCTTGTAAGTAATCATGGTTAAACCCCTGCCTTTATCAAAAATTATTCCCTCTCCTTAAAATCCGAAAGCTAAAGCATCCATCATATATTTACTTTTCTCACGTCCCACTTCTAAATATATTTCCAATAATTCCTCGTAAGCAGTAGCTCCGCCTACAATATTCCAAAATTCATCTCCAATAACTACAGCTTCATCAAAAGGCAGATAATTTCTGGCTTGAGACCACTTATAAACAGCTTTTGTTACACCATAGGGATTATAAGGCATCGCATAGTAAGCTTGCAATTGCGGACGCTTTGCACCCCGCAGTAAGTGAAACCTCAACAGACGCTGGATAACTTCTAAGCATTGACCTTTATTGGGCTTAGGAGCTTTAATTTCAAATAAGTATTCTGTTCCGTCATTAGCAAAAATACAAAGGTCAGCGCGTACAGTTTTTGTTACTAAATCATCGGATCGTCTAGCATTGAACACTGCTGTTATCATCTGCTCAAAAGATGGTTTAGTTTGTCCTTTTTTATCCATAGATTCATAGTATTCTTTCTGACGTTGGGCTTCTTCAAAAGCTGCAATACTAACTTCCCCTCTTATATCATATCCTCGACGTGCATCCTGATGATGTTCAAGGGCAATTAACTTAGCGCATTCTTCAAGAGAATTTCCTAATCTGGTACTTAAACCTCGCTCAAATTGATTGATCCGTATTAATTCTGTTGGAATTAACGCGGCTTGAAAAGGTTTTAATTCTCCATTACTTGAACTGCGCGACAGGTAATCTATTCCTGTAGTTGATTTGTGGATAATCCGACCTTTATATTCATCTACAATACCCTGAATAAAACCTTCAAGATATCCTTTAATTATTTCTCGTTGTTTTGTGCTAATAGCTGCCATATTTTAAGTCACAATTACAAAATAATTTCGAGTAATGCTTTGGCTAAATGGTAAACCACAGGAATTGATACAGCATTACCCAATTGATGTTTTGCTGTAGTTTCATTTTCATAAATTTTGAACCATTCGGGAAATCCTTGCAATTTTGCGTAATCCTGTGCAGTTAAAGGTTGGAAGTTTTGCTTTTGATAAATTTCCTTGATAAATGTTTCCTTATATGCAACTGGTTCTTGACATTGAATCGAGATTGTTGCCACAAAGTCTCTAGTTCCAGTTGCAGTTAAAGTTGCGATCGCCTCCGCATGAGGTAAGAAAATTTTAGAAATTCCGTTAATCCCGGAAGAAATTTTAGAATTCACAAAATCATAGCCTTTGTCATCTACATTTCGCAAAATTTCCTTGTCAACTAAGTTGTCAATTTCTGTTTGTTTTAACTCAGTAATTAGTGTTGCTAACACTTTAAAATCTAAAGGATTACCGTCTTTTTCTCCATAAATATTTTTTCTCCTATTTTTCATAATCGTTTGACAAATTAATTTTTCCCTGCTAGTTGTTTCTATTAAATCCCAAGAATGGATGGTAGTATGTCCATCTCTAATATCAGTAAATAAGAAAAAGTCATTTAATTCATCTAGCTTTTGAAATCTGCCTCTAGAACCGGGTATTTTGCCATCAAATAAAACGGTTGGTGAAAATTTTTGCTTCCGAAAATTGCTACGCTGAATCCCTGGTATCACATCATAAAGCTTGATCGCGCCCTCGATTGGTTTAGGAAATGTGAATCCCCAGCATCTTTCGATATCATTCCTAATGCCAACTATAAACATTCTATCTCTATCTTGCGGTAATCCAAAATCATAGGAATTTAGTACCTCGTATTTGACAACATAACCAGATGATGTTAAATTATTAATTATATATTTCAAACTTTCTATATTTCTTGGTTCTGTCAAGCCTTTGACATTTTCAAATATAAAAGCTTTGGGACGATTAGCTTTTACTACTCTAAATACGTCTGTCCATAACTTGCCTCTTGGGTCGTCCAAACCTTGCATTTTACCTGCAATAGACCAAGGTTGACAAGGAACACCACCCACTAATACATCTATCGGAAAAGGCAGTTGATTTAGATTGGTAATATCTCCTAAATATACTTCATCTGAGTTGGCATCTTTAATAAAATTATCTCGATAAGTTTGAATCGCTTTTTTATCAATTTCCGAATAGCCTAAACATTTACAGCCTAATTCTTCGAGAGGAATTCTGAAGCCACCGATCCCAGCAAATAAGTCTACAAACGTCAATTGCGATCGGGAAGTTTTAATAGGATTTGGATTAAATAATTCAAATAATTCAAGTTGTTGAGCATACATAGTTGGATTCATTTTATTTTCGTTCTGACTGAACTTAGACATAAGATTATCGCACTTTTATTGACTGTTCTTGATGTGATGTTCAACATAAGAGCGCAGCACAGCATTCATCAGAGATTGATAACCTTTTCCTTGACTTTTGAACCAATCTAAGACATCGCGATCGACTCTTAAAGAAATAGCTTGTTTTGTCAGCGGTTTTACCAGTTTGACTTGTTCCCAAAAACTCGCATCTAACTCAGGAATATCGGACGTATCGATCGCAGATTCTGGAATATTTTCTAATTCTTCAAGTCGTTTGGGCGAGATAGTCATATTCAAACTGCCTGATACTGTATATACATAACGTATCTACTCACAGGATAGCATAAAGGGCGATCACTCTGCGAAAATATTCCCCAAAGCCGGATCAAGGGAGAGGTGGAGGGGCGGTGACAATCGCACTTTGGGAAGAAATAGGCGATCGCTTTCGATTTCACCTTCATCCATAAATATTAAGGGGTCTTTAGCCTGACCGATGGGATACCATAGTTCACTAGCAGGTAGTCTCTATCCACGGCTTCATAATTCCGTAAAATTACTTATTTACAATCAGTTAACTTAGTGATATCATAATGTGGTAAAATAAATTTAGAAAATCAAAAATATAAAAAAAATGCTCCAACAAATTGGTGCTGCTATTCTCTCACTAGCCGTAGCTGCGATCGCTGCTTATATTTTTGGAGTATCTGTGGGACTTTTTGAAGGTCTTTCAGTTTTATGATCAAAAAAATCTCTTGTGTAGGAGTAGCTCTTTTGTGGATTGCTTTATTGTGGTTACTTCCACTTGGTCGAGCCAAAGCTGATCCTAGCCTAGTACGGAAAACAACTGAATCAATAAGAAGTGAAACAAGGTTCCAAGAAATTTTAGGGCCCCTCCCAAGTGAGAAAGTCTATACGGGAGTAGACAAAAAAAGTAATGATAAATATCCTAGGGTAGAAGATTCGGAACCTCATTTGGAATCTTACAGTCCTGATATTATTACACATTTTTATGGCAAAGGTCGGCAGTCAGGTCAAAAAATAGGAAGATCCATAAGACAACAAATAATAGAAAAAAAGTAGTGCATTTTATGATAAGTTTAACTCAAGGTGATGTTAAAAACATATTGTTCTTATTTTTAGCTTCGATAGGATCTGTTTATTTTCTCAAAAACCCCAAAGCTCCCAAGATTAATTTCTCTAACTTTAACAAAGATCCCAATACTTTAGATGATTCAGTGAATCCAGAACAGGATTCTGATCAAGACAACCATAGTTTAGAAATTTTAGAATTAGCAGAAAATGTTTTAGATGATTCAGTGGATAAAAAAGAAAACTCTGACCAAGAAAACAGTAGTTCAGAAATTTTAGAAGTTGCAGAAAAGCAAAAGATTAATACTACTAGCCAGTCAGATCAAGACATATCAAAGATATCACTAGAGACAACTCTTAAAGAGGCATTACCAGTATTTTTGTCTTTGTTGGTAATATATCTCTTGTATAAATATTTTTCCGCCTATCCTCTAACTGATTTTTTATTCTCTCTCTAAACTCTCTGATTGCCGAGTTCACTAGCTCAACTCCCTGGTCAGCTTAATAATAGGGTTGAAGTTGAGGGTGAGGGTAGTCATAGCAATATTTTATCCTTACTTCAACTACGCAAACATCAATCTACCTTTCGGTTGAGGGACAATTCGCCCTAATTGCTGAGCAGTCTCAATCCACTCCTGCATAATCACCTCTACATTTTGCAGTGCTGCTTGATAAGTTTCACCATCAGCAGCACATCCGGGCAATTCAGGCACTTCTGCAATAAAAGCCTGGTCTTCCTGACTCCAGTAAATAATTACTTCATACTTCATTATCATCTTGATTGACCAATTTATATTTCAAAATTACTGCACGAACTTGCTTTACTTGATAGGGTTTAGCTTTTGACCTATCTCCTTTTTGTGGTTGGAGGTTTAGAATTTCTTCGACACCTTCCTTACTAAAAATATGGTGACTTCCCTTAATCCTTACCTCAAATCCTAAAATCTGGATAACTTCACATAAATCGCTAAAGGAAAAGTTAGCATCTGATGCACCGAGCATCAGCTTAGCTATTAATTTGTCTATTTGAGCCATTAATTAAATTTTTCATTATTGTCTTTGCTTTAATACTCTTAAAATAATGTCAGGGTAATTTCTTGCCCTGACACTATTCTACACTAATTCGGGAACCTTAGTCTACCCCTTCAATCCGGTCTTCCACCTCCTGATACAACTCACGCAAGCGATCGAGATTACTCTCGCTAGTTTCCCAATAACCCCGGCCATTCACCTCAAGCAAAGTGCTAACAATCTTGCGGAAAGAATGAGGATTCAGATTCAGCAAACGCTTCTGCATCTCCTCATCCTGGATAAACGTACCGTTCACATCCTCATACACCCAATTATCCACAGCGCCAGCAGTCGCACTCCATCCAGTCGTGTTCACCAGACGCTTAGAAATCTCCCGCACACCCTCATAACCGTGGGACAACATCCCCTCGTACCACTTAGGATTCAGCAGCTTAGTCCGCGAATCTAAACGCACAGTTTCTGATAGCGTCCGTACCTGCGCGTTCGCTGTCGTCGTATCAGCAACGAAGGATGTTGGTTTCTTCCCATCGGCGCGCAAACTGCCGATTAATTTAGTTGGATCTGAGTCGAAATAGTGCGACACGTCGGTTAGGGAAATCTCCGCAGAATCCAAGTTCTGGAAGGTGACTTCAGCAGTTTTTAAGGATGATTCAAAAATCTGCCGGTCTTGTGCCATCGTTCCCGGATTGTCGGAGGAAAAGGCGAAGGATTTGCGGGTTAAGTACATTTCCTGCAACTCGGCTTCGCTTTCCCAGGTGCTGTTTTCTACCGCCAAGTTGACGTTAGATGAATAGGAACCGGAAGCATTGGAAAATACGCGGGTTGCTGCTTGTCGCAGATTAATTCCCATTTCTTCGGCTTGCTTCAAGGCGTGTTTGCGGACGAAGTTCATTTCTAACGGTTCGTCGGCTTCTGCTGCCATTTTCACGGCCCTGTCTAACAAGTTCATTTGGTTGATGAACAAGTCGCGGAATACGCCGGAACAGTTAATTACTACGTCGATTCGAGGGCGGCCCAACTCTTCCAAGGAAAGCAATTCGAGTTTGTTGACTCGGCCCAATGCGTCGGGAACTGGCTTGACTCCCACCATCCACATTACTTGGGCGAGGGATTCGCCGTAAGTCTTGATGTTGTCGGTTCCCCAGAGCACAACGGCGATGGTTTCGGGATAGTTGCCGCCGTTATCGCTGCGCTGTCTTTCTAACAAGCGATCGACAACAACCTTAGCAGACTTGATTGCCCCTGTTGTGGGGATTGACTGCGGGTCCAAAGCGTGCATATTCTTGCCAGTCGGCAAAACATCCGGGTTGCGAATCGGATCGCCACCGGGGCCAGGCAGAACGTATTCGCCTTCTAGGGCGCGCAACAAAGCGCCTAATTCGTTGTCAGCGCAAACTTGTTTCAAGCAGAATTCCAGATACTCAAACAGCGGTTTAATCGGTTCTGGATCGACATTTTTGTAACCCGCGGCGTGCAGCGATTCAATCCAAGGTGTTTTCTTGCCCATGTTGAAGAAATTCAACTTGGAAACCAAGGAAACTCGGCCCTCAGCGTCGGTTTGTTCCTTCACCAAAGCGCCCACTGCATCCCGACAAGCTAAGGTGATGCTTTGCAGCAATTCGACATCAACTAAAATGCCTTTGTCGCTGTTGGTGTAAACTTCTTCGATATCGCGTCCCAGACTGTTAGCGATAATTCGCGGTAAGCTGAGCAGGTTGTCTTCTTCCCGGTCTAAATTGGCGATATTTACTAAAGTTGCGATCGCCTCTTCAGCAGTTGGCGGCTTCCCGATAATATGCAAACCACAAGGTAACAACCGCGACTCAATCTCCATCAACTTGCGGTAAACCAAGCCAACTAAATTGTCCCGTTCCTCCGCAGTCATGCCCGCAGCAACCCCCCCTGGCCCCCCCTTACCAAGGGGGGGTTGGGGGGGTTCCGGAGGTAGGGCGATATCCTTGTCCAAATTGACCAAACGGCATTTTTCAACGATCGCATCAACAATCGGCACACCCCGGCCCGTACCCTTCAAAGTTTGATAGGAAGCAATTAACTCGCTGAGTTCCTGCAAACCTTTGTACAAACCAGCATTTTCCGCCGGAGGAGTCAGATAGCTGATGGTTTCAGCATAACTACGACGCTTAGCAATTGTTGCCTCGCTGGGATTGTTGGCGGCGTAATAATAGAGGTTAGGAATCTTGCCGATCAAACTGTCGGGATAACAATCGATAGACATTCCCATTTGCTTACCAGGCATGAATTCTAGGGAACCATGAGTGCCGAAGTGCAGCACCGCATCCGCACCCCAAATGCGCTCCAAATATGTGTAGTAAGCAGCAAAACCGTGGTGGGGACTTGCAGAACGAGAGAATAACAACCGCATCGGATCGCCTTCGTATCCAAAAGTAGGTTGCACTCCGATAAACACGTTACCGAAATGTTTGCCGAAAATCAGCAAATTTTGTCCGTCGCTGTTCAAATGTCCGGGAGGCGGGCCCCAGTTTTCTTGCAAACGTTCCGAGTAAGGAGTGAATTCTTCGTATTCAGCTACGGACATCCGGTAAGCAACATTCAATTCAGGACTTTGATATTGGGCTGTTGCGTCGTGGATGACTTCTTGCATCAGTTTTTCTGCGGATTCAGGCAGTTCTGGCAAGTCGTAACCGTTGCCTTTTAAGGCTTTCAATACTTCGTAAATTGAGCCGAAAACATCTAAGTAAGCGGCTGTTCCGACGTTGCCTTTGTCAGGCGGGAAACTGAAGACTGTGATCGCAACTTTCTTGTCTAATTTTGGTTTGCGACGCAGCATTGCCCACTTCATGGCGCGCTGGGAAATCGTCTCAACTCGGTCTTGTAGGGCGATCGCCTTGCCAGTTGCGCCATCACGTCCCGACAAAATAATCGGTTCGATCGCACCATCCAACTCAGGAATAGCAACCTGCAAAGCAACTTGAATCGGGTGCAAACCTAAATCGCTATTTTCCCACTCTTCCGTCGTTTGGAAAACCAGCGGCAAAGCCACCATATAAGGACAGTTGAGCTTTTTCAAAGTCTCGATCGCCTTCGGGTGATCTTGTTTCGCTGGGCCGCCAACCAACGCAAAACCAGTCAGAGAAACTACCGCATCGACGATCGGCAGCGGTGCCACACCTTTGGGCGAAACTTCCAAGAAAAATGTTTCCACCGGTTTCGAGAAGTCCAAGCCGCCGGCAAAAATCGGCAAAACCCGCGCGCCCATTGCCTCAAATTCCTGCACGATTGCGACGTAGTGCGCGTCATCTCCGGTAACTAAGTGAGTGCGCTGCAACACTAAACCGATGCAGAGTGCGAGGGGGTCTTTGAGGTCTGCGGAAATATCTGTGCGGGCATTATACCAGTTCAGATATCCTTTGACATCATCAAACATGGACGGTGCTAAAGGATGCCAAATCCCCATGTCCTGGTAGACAACGGGCTCTTGAAAAGTTAGCTGTTCCTGGCCTTTGAAGACATATTTCTGTGACAGCATCAGCAAGAAGTTTTCCAAGTTTTCTTGGGAACCGCCCAGCCAATACTGGAAACTTAGCATGAAGTTGCGGGCATCTTGCGCTTTGTCGATCGGCAAATATTTCAGCACTTTCGGCAAAGTTTGCAGCAGTTTCAGCATTCCGTCTTGGAAGGAACTCCCGGATTTTTCCTTCCGTTTTTTCATGAATTCGCCGATCGCGCTTTTGCTTTGTCCCAACTGCGCCATCGAGAAACTGCCCATTTTATTGAGTCGCATCACCCCAGGCATCGACGGGAAAACGACGGCGACATCCAAGCTGTCGCGCAGCGGTTCTACAGCCGCTACCACTTTTTCGGCCAAATCTTCGATAAAAATTAGAGAAGCAATAAATACGTTGGCATCGGCCACATCCCGCTTGAATGCCTCGTAATTTTCGGGGCTGCGGAGTTCTTCGATCAGGTAGCCGCTAATTTCTATTGCCAGATTCGGATTTTTGTTATTTATCGCTCTAACCGCTGCGGACAGGGCGCTTTGATACTGCGGTTCTAGTACGACATAGACCACCTTCATGAGCGATCGCCCCTGCAAGTTTTCCGGCACGATGTGGCGAATGGTGGGCTTGACGTGAGTGAACATCCGGTTAGGCTCCTTTAAGATGCTGTTTTCGGCAATCGGGAATTTTTTTATCCCATAAGCATTTTTACCAGAAAACGCTGGCCATTGGGCGATTTGAGCTTGTACATGACACAATTCGACAAATTTATTACGATTTTTCGTTACATTATTTGACAAATTCGTTGAGCAACCACTCCAAATTTTCTTTACAAAAATTTACTTGACATAAATTCTATAGTATGAATTAGATTAAATTATCAAAATAAATAAACTATCAACCAATCTTTAACAAAAAGGCTCCTGAGAAAAGTTTTTAAGTTTGTAGAACTCATTAAACAGGCGAGCGAGCAATTAATTAACCACCAAAATGCCTAATTTCCGAATATTAAATTGTCCATTCGGATGAGTGCGCTATTAGAAAAACCGGATATTTTGCCGGGAACTTAAAATTGTTTTACAAAGTCTCTAATCTAGAAGTTCCCAATGGGCGATCGAGCTCAGGTGAAGTTAATTGCTGTTGATTGTCAAGCTCATCAAAACCCTAGGGGGAAAACATGGCTAACTACGCAATTTTCGACGAAAAATACTACCTCTCACAATATCCTTGGATTCAGCCGGCCATTGATGCAGGAGTCATCAAATCCGGTAGAGAACACTTTGAAAAATTCGGTAGAGCAGGCGGCTTAACTAAAGTCTCGCGTTATTTTGACGAAGCTACTTACCTTGCAGGCAATCCAGATCTCGCACCCTTCGTCCGCACAGTCAATCCCAACGCACCTTTTGCAACAGGTCTCGATCACTTTATTCAGTTCGGCTACGATGAAGGACAGCGCCGGGCCCAAGTATCCCCCGAATACAACGAAAGCTTTTATTTAGCAAACAATTCAGAACTACAACCATTTGTTCAGAACGGAACTTTCAAATCAGGCTATCAACATTTCGTTCAATTCGGGGCAAAAGAAGGTCGTTTTGGAACTTCGTTTTTTGAAGCGGAATACTTAAAACAAAACCCGGACATCGTACCGTTTGTCAACTCTGGAACCTTGAAAACTGGTCGGGAACACTACTTCAACTTTGGGAAAAACGAACCCAATCGTTCTGCGACTTTTGTAGGCAGCCGCACCAACGATGTTCTCACTGGTGTTGGCGTGGGGAATACCGAACTTGTGGGAGTAGAAGTCGGTATCGCTCCCAACGGCAATCGGCAGTATGAAAGCTTCGGCACCAATGAGTTCGATGTCCTAATTGGCAGTCCGGGAATTGATACATTCGTCCTCGGAGTTCCTGCTACAGCCGGGAATGTCATCCCGACACCGTTGTATTTGGGTAACGGTCAAGCTACGATTCGGAACTTCGACATAGAAAACGATTTTATCCAACTGCAAGGAAATTCTTTAAGCGACGGCTACAGCCTGACTCCTGTTGGTGGTAATTTGTCAATCCAGCGTTTTGGAGATGTGCTGGGCGTGATTGAAGGAGGAGGAAGCTTGAATTTGACTTTCCAACAATCTAATGGTGACGGTACTTTTGCGATCGGTTAGTCATTGGTTATTAGTCATTGGTCATTGGTCATTAGTCATTAGTCATTAGTCATTAGTCATTAGTCATTAGTCATTAGTCATTCGCTAATACTGATGATTGATGACTTTTGAGTTTTGGTGGGCGATCGTCTTATTCAAAAAGGGCGATCGGCCTTTTTTATGCTGCAATCAAAATCCTTGAAAGCGATGTAACACAATATACTTGACGGCGCGCATAAGTATGATATTATAATTCGTTGGTTAAAAATCGATGTAACAAAAAGTTACTTGACTGCACACAGGAGGAATATTTTATAATAAAATCGCTTAAATTTCATAAGTTGGGCAAACAATGGCAAACTATGACATCTTTGACGAACAATACTACCTGTCCCAATATCCTTGGGTGAAACCTGCCATTGATGCAGGAATCATCAAATCTGGGAAAGAACACTTTGAAAAGTTCGGTCAAGCCGGCGGCTTAACGAAAGTATCGCGGTATTTTGACGAACCAACCTATCTAGCTCAAAATCCAGATATTGCTTCCCTTGTCCGCACCGCCAACAATCCAAACGCGCCTTTTACCTCTGGTTTAGACCACTTTATCCAGTTTGGTTACGAAGAAGGTCGCACCCAAGTATCCCCTGACTACGACGAAGCGATTTATTTAAAACGATACCCCGTACTTGTGCCATTTTTACAGAACGGCACTTTCAAATCAGGATTAGATCATTTTGTCAAATTCGGAGCCAAACAAGACCTTTACGCCAACACATTTTTTGAACCAGAATACTTACTAAAAAACCCCGATATAGCAGCAGCAGTTAAGGAGGGAGTTTTCAAAACTGGCGGAGAACACTACCGAAAATTTGGACAATTTGAGCCAACGCGAGCGGCGACATTTGTCGGCACTAAAGGCACTGACATTGTGACTGGATTTGGTGTAGGAAAAGTTGAAATCATTGGCATTCAAGTATCTTTGAATGCAGCCGGCGATCGAGTTTATGAAAAACCTTCCGGTTTTCCTTTTTCCCCTGTAAATGACACCCTAATTGGCGGTCAAGGTACTGATACTTTCTTGCTCGGTGTTGGGGATTTTGCCGATGTGAATGGGGGGAATTTTTACGGAGGGGTTAGCAACAGCAACTACGCTACGATTAAAAACTTTAACCCGCAAGCCGATAAGATCAACCTAGCGGGAACGAGAGGCAACTATCTGTTTAACAATACTCCTAATGGAGATTTTAGGATTAGCGTGGTGCCGATTAGGGCTTTTGCACCGGTAGGTATAGTCGAGGGCGGTGCGAATATGCCGTTTCTGGTAAATCAGGGGATCGAGCGCCTAATTTCTTTTGATAAAGTTTCTGTAGTGAATAACTTTTTGGAAGCTGGATATTTAGCAAGCAATCCCGATGTTGCTGCGGCGGTTCAAGCAGGAAATTTTGATTCAGGTATCGACCAGTATACAAAAGTTGGGCAATTTGAAACCAATCGATCGGCAACTTTTGTCGGGAGTTCGGGGAATGATATTGTTACTGCTTTTGGTAAGGGAAAAACAACAATTATTGGAGTTGCTTTTGATGGCAGTTATTCGAGCGACGGTAGCAACGAATTTGATACGTTGATTGGTAGCGAAGGTGCTGATACTGTTATTTTGGCTTATGACAATAATTCGGGTTCTCCTGGTAGCAGCTTCCGCAACACCACTCAAGAATTGTATTTAGGCCCGGGGGAGGCTCGCATTCGCGACTTTAATGCCAGTCAGGGAGATGTACTTCAGCTATCAGGCACACTCAGTGACTATCAAATATCTCCAGTGGGTGCAGATTTAGTGATCTCAAAAGCAGGAGATAGAATTGCAATTCTTGAGGGAGGTGCTGGATTAAATTTGAAACAACAGACATTTCCTAGCACCGACTTTGGGCCTAGTCCTTTCTTCCTAGGCTAGAAAGCAATTAATACTAACGAGAAACCCGATCGCTCAAAGCAACCGGGTTTCTCAATAATTAAGCCCGATCGCGCGCCAGCTTCAAAACCTCAACAACATCTTGATGATTTTCCGAAGATGCCCAAATTAAAGCAGTCCAAGTATTATTATCCTTAGCTTTAATATCAGCACCCTTTTCGATCAAAAATTCCACAACTTGAGTGCGCCCGCTACCCGCCGCACTCATCAAAGCTGTCAAACCAAAAGTAGTTTTAGCATTCACATCCGCCCCCGCATCCAGCAAAAGCTGTACAATCTCGCTATGTCCCGCAGCAGCGGCACTCATTAACGGCGTCCACCCGTCTTTATCCTGACTGTTAGCATCCGCGCTTGCTGCGAGGATTTTTTTGACAATTTCAGCATTGCCAGCCTCAGCCGCAGCCGTCAAAGCCGTTGCGCCTTCGTCATCTTTGGCGTTGATATCTGCGCGTTGTTCGATCGCACTTTCCACAGCCGCCACATCACCCATCTTGACGGCATCCATTAAATCTGTCATAAAATCTCCGTTGCATCCTTTCAAATATTAAGTCCTATGACAGTCGATATTTTAATCCTCTCCAACGGGCCCGGAGAATTAGCAACTTGGGTGCGTCCCGCCGTGCAAGCATTGCGCCAGCAATTGGCAAACAGGGGCACAGAAGCCCGAATTTCGGTAGTGCTGTCCCCCTGTCCGCACGCCACGGGGAAAGAAGCAGAAATCGCCTCGAACTACCCAGAAGTGGACAGAGTGCAAGCACCGGAGCATTTTATGCGATTCTTATTATCGGGCAAAACTGCGGAAAATTGGGATTGGTATAAAACCGGAGTTGTTTTATTTTTAGGCGGCGACCAATTTTTTACGGTTGTGATTGGCAAAAGGCTAAAATATCGGACTGTTACTTATGCGGAATGGGACGCGCGGTGGTATCGCTGGATTGATAAGTTTGCGGCGATGAAACCGGAAGTTTTTGCTAAAGTTCCACAAAAATATGCTGATAAATTTGCAGTTGTGGGAGATTTGATTGCAGAAGTAGGCGATCGCAAATCGGACGCAAAAGACGGCGCACCGCCCCCACGAGAAATAGAGTTAATTGGATTGTTACCCGGTTCTAAAGCGGCAAAATTAGCTTTAGGTGTACCGTTATGTTTGGCGATCGCGCAATCGATCCATCGCATCCGCCCTCAAACGCGCTTTGTAATTCCCGTTGCTCCCACCTTAGACCTGCAAACTATAGCAGGTTTTGCCGATCCAAAACAAAATCCCTGCCTGCACTTATTTAAAAACGCCAGCGCCGAACTGCATTTAACAGAAACGCCGTTTTTGCAGACAGCAAATGGCTTACAAATAGAACTTTGGACTGAGACACCAGCCTATAATTTGCTATCAAAATGCAGCCTGTGTTTGACTACTGTGGGGGCGAATACTGCGGAATTGGGTTCGTTAGCTGTACCGATGATTGTGTTGATTCCGACGCAGCAGTTGGATGCGATGAAGGCTTGGGATGGTTTGCCGGGATTGTTGGCAAATTTGCCGTTAGTTGGTTCTGTTTTTGCAACTGGAATTAATTGGCTAATCTTGCAGTTGGGGAAGGGAAAGCTTTATGCTTGGCCGAATATCTGGGCTGGGGAGGAGATTGTGCCAGAGTTAATCGGGAAGCTGGAAGCGGAGGTTGTGGCTGATTTGGCGATCGACTATTTGAGCCATCCTGATAAATTAGCACAAATGGGCGATCGGCTCCGCAGCGTGCGCGGCGAATCTGGGGCGGCGCAGAAAATCGCTGAATTGGTTTGCGAAGAAATCGATTTTATCAGTAATTAGTAATCCTTCCTTGCTACAAACTGCGACAAGGAATTTAGTTCAATTAGTATCAAAAATCGGTTAAAAACCTTTGTATCTATCGTTCACATCCGAGTCTAGAACCCCCTAAATCCCCCTTAAGAAGGGGGACTTTGAGAATACTCCTGTCCCCCCCTTTTTAAGGAGTGTGCCAGGGAGATCTAGCCCCGATCGTGCTTAGAAATTACCCAAATGGCGTGGACAATGCCGGGAATAAAGCCAAAAAACGTGAGCACCACGTTGATCCAAAAATCTGTGCCGATGCCGACAGTCAAAAATACGCCCAGAGGGGGAAGAAAAATGGCAGCGATTATGCGAACTAAATTGTTCATCTCAGTTACTCCAAACGACTTTTCTCTTGCAATTTAACTTCACTGACCGATAGACCCTTTCCCGAAAAACTTAGGCGGTGCTGCCATAGTATAAACTTCGGTTTCCTCAGCGATTACCCGCCGCAAGTGACCGGGAACTTGCATCAACCCCAACAGGGTAATCCCATCTAACATCCGCAACCCGCCAGTTGTTTTTTCTGCCAGTATTTTGTCGGTAACTTCGGGTTCTGGCCGCGTGTTTATTTCCTGGCTGGAAGCTATGGCAAAACCCCAAGGAGCTCCGTAGGTAGAAATAAAGCTGGTGCAGGATTGAACGTTGGGGAATACCGCTTTCAGGGTGTTGACAATGCGGGCGTGCATTTTCATTTCTGCTGGAGAAACTGGGCCCGCTTGCACTACAAAATATCCATTAGGCGATAGTATCTTGCGGACTTTTTCAAAATACTCTTTGGTAAATAACTGGAAAGATGGGCCTTCTTCAATGGGATCTGACAAGTCAGAAATCACAATATCCCAATCGTTGTCAGTGTTGTCTAAATAGTCCAAAGCATCGCCGATTACTACTTCGCATCGGGGGTCGTCAAAGGCATTTTGGTGCATTTCTGGCAGGTATTCACGGCAAGCTTCTACTACTTCGCCGTCAATATCGATCATCACTACTTTTTCAACTGTTTTCCAGCGCAGCACTTCTCTAATTGTAGCTCCTTCGCCGCCGCCGAGAACCAGCACTTTTTTGGGCGAACCGTGAGCAATCATTGCTGGGTGCACTAGGGGTTCGTGGTACAGAAACTCGTCGCCTGTACAAGATTGCCATTTGCCGTCTAAAACTAAGCCTTTACCGTAGGTGCCGGTTTGAACGACGTACATTTCTTGGTAGGCAGTTTTTTTGTAAGCGAGCACGCCGATGATGCCGTGAACGTAAATATCCCAAGGGGTAATGTACTCGCTCATCCAAAAGTCTGCACGAACTTCGCTACCTGACATCTAATACTCTCCAAATGTAAACTGCTGTGTCGATGTTGTCACAAGTATTAAGTCTTAGCACAAAATGGTGCGGGTGTGTAAGTGCGATCGACACATTGGAGTTAAATTGATCGGGAACGGTATAATTTCCTTGCTGTTTGGAAGATTGCGAACCGTCTCCACCTTCCCATCGCACCTTCCGAGCACGCCTTCTGATCGCACCTTCACTTCGCAGTAAAAATCAATACTTTTGTGTCCGCGCGGGTTGTGTATAAAGTTGTTTGTCACAGGCAATTTGTTACAGGCAAATTATTCACCCTCAAGCGGCTGCTACAATTTGCCGATCGACCTTTATATTGACTAGATTGGTAAATATGGGCGATCGCACCACCTGAAAATAACTGTCCGCCTACCAGTATAATTTACGAATGAATCACCCTAGGCATACTTAAATATATGTTGAGAAATCCTCTGATGTTTGACCTCAAGTTTTGGAGAGAATTGAGTCTGAAACTCACAAAAAGGTTTACCCTTGGCATTGCAATACTTCTCGGTTAAGGTCTAAGCGGTACTGAGAATAGAAAAATGAAGCTCCTGGCGCTGAGTACCAGTACCTC
>NZ_JAUBVX010000070.1:0-32042 GCF_036706065.1 Microcoleus sp. A2-C3
TTTTGAGTAACAGCTTGCCTGCTCTTCAAAGCCAGCTACTTTTAGCTGCGACTATTTTTTAGTCTAAACTACAGCAGATAATGCGATCGCACTAAAAGCAACTACTATCAACCTTGATAAATTAATCTGTTTCTGTGCAACTATAATTTTCATCTGATATCCCTAATTTTCTGAATAGACAACGGCAGGTTTACAAACTGTCACGACACTGCCAGATAGCTCTAAAATAACTGTGATATTAAACTTGTACCCAATAGCTTTATCGCCCAAAACTCACAAAAAATAACTATGAACCGCCCCACACCTGACAGTTCCTCTCAAATGAGCGATATTGAACGCGCCAACCTCAGCCGCACGATCGACTATAGTTCCATTCGATCGATACCAGAGATTTGGGCGATCGCCAAACAGCGATTTCCCCAAACCGTCGCCCTCCACGACCCCCACACCCAGCCAGAAATCAAACTCACCTACACCGACCTCTACCAACAAATCCAGCAATTCGCCCGCGGCTTGCAAGCCCTCGGCATCGAATCCAACCTCGAAGAAGCAATCCCTCCCCGCGTCGCCCTCTTCGCCGACAACAGCCCCCGCTGGCTGATAGCCGACCAAGGCATCATGACCGCCGGGGCCGCCAACGTCGTTCGAGGCGCCACCGCCGACTCCGAAGAACTCCTCTACATCATCCAAGACAGCGGCAGTACCGCCTTAATAGTCGAAAACCTGGCATTACTCAAAAAACTGCAAGCCCGCCTCCTCGACTTACCAGTCAAACTCATCGTCCTCCTCTCCGACGAAGAACCGGAAACCAACCAAACCCTCAACACAGTCAAATTTTCCGAAGTCATGGCCAGAGGGGCAAATAGCACCCTCAAACCCACCAACCACAACCCCCAAACCCTCGCCACTCTCCTCTACACCAGCGGTACCACCGGCAAACCCAAAGGCGTGATGCTGACCCACGGCAACTTGCTGCACCAAATCACCACCTTCGGGACAATTCTCCAGCCAGAAGCCGGCGATGGCGTTCTCAGCATCCTCCCCAGTTGGCACGCCTACGAACGCACGGTTGAATATTTCATGTTTTCCCAAGGATGCACCCAAATTTACACCAGCATTCGCTATTTCAAACAAGACTTTAAAACTTACAAACCCCAGTACATGGTCAGCGTTCCGCGCATCTGGGAATCGATTTATGAGGCAGTACAAAAGCAATTTAGGGAACAGCCGCCCAACAAACAAAAATTGGTTAATTTTCTGTTATCTACCAGCCAACAATACATAGAAGCGCGCCGCATTTCCCAAGGATTAACTCTCAGTTTAAAACCTGCTTCTGCTTCGGAAAAACTCATCGCCCGCATCAAAAGCATTCTGTTGTCGCCCGTCCACGCCCTTGCCGAAAAACTCGTTTACCAAAAAGTTCGGGAAGCTACGGGAGGACGTTTTAAGTGGGCAATTAGCGGCGGCGGTTCTTTGGCCGCGCATTTAGACAATTTCTTTGAAATCGCAAATATCGGTTTGTTAGTCGGGTATGGTTTAACTGAAACATCCCCAGTTTTGACTGTCCGCCGCCCTTGGCACAATCTTAAAGGTTCGGCGGGACAGCCGATCGCCCATACCGAGATTAAAATAGTAGATCCCGAAACCAGACAGCAACTGCCCACAGGCCAGCGCGGTTTAGTATTGGGTCGCGGGCCGCAAATCATGGCAGGATATTATCTTAATCCCGAAGCTACTGCTAAGGCGATCGACTCCGACGGCTGGTTTGACACTGGCGATTTAGGCTGGCTGACACCGGGAAACGACTTAGTTTTGACTGGGCGGGCCAAAGATACGATCGTCCTCAGCAACGGCGAAAACATCGAACCGCAGCCGATCGAAGATGCCTGCCTCCGCAGCCCCTACATCGACCAAATTATCGTAGTAGGCCAAGACCAAAAATCGATCGGCGCCTTAATTGTCCCCAATTCAGAAGCCCTACTCAAATGGGGCGAAACTCAGAGTCCGCCAATACAGGAAATTGACTGGAATAGCAAGACAATTCAAGACTTATTCCGCCAAGAGTTGAACCGGGAGGTGAAAAATCGCCCCGGATACCGCGCGGACGATCGCATTGGCCCGTTCCGGTTGATTCAGGAGCCGTTTTCGATGGAAAATGGAATGTTGACCCAGACCCTGAAAATTAAGCGCCCGGTTCTGACTGAACACTACCGCGATATGATTGACGGGATGTTTTGAAAATATTCGCAGGACTTGGGGAATGGAAAAGCAAAAATTATCCCAACACCCGAGTCGCGAGTCCCAGTCCTCAGTCCTCAGTCCTTAATCCTCAGTCCTGAGTCATTAGTCCTGAGTCATTAGTCCTCAGTCATGAGGAAATGTTTATCAACTAATGTTTATCAACTAATGACTAATGACTAATGATTAATGACTAACGACTAATTCCTAATTCCCAATTGACAAGCAACAAATTTATGGAAGCACAATTACTCTTGAAGCGATCGATTAACGTTAAAGTCGTCGTTACTCCCCGCTGGAAAGAAGAAGCTCAACAGCAACTACAAGCACAAATCAATCAAATAGATTCTCAGCTACAACAGCTAGAAATGCAAGGGCAGCGGATGGTTTCAGAAATCCAAAAGCAAAACCTGCAACCCCCCGGCCCGCAAGTAATGCAGCAAATAGAAAACATTCAAGTGCAGGTAAATCAAAGAAAGAGTGAACTGCTAGAACAGAAAAATCAAAACCTGCAACAGCTTCAGCAAGTGCAGGTGCTAGACCTCGAACAAGAAGTGAGTCAAGGTCAAATTGACGGCACGTTCACCGTTGGGCTGGGAGAAAACTTGATTCAAAAAATGCAAGTAGAAGTTCTGCTCCGCGATGGCATTGTCGAAGAAATTCGAGGTGATATTTAGAACTTAGAAATTGGTAATTGGTAATTGGTAATTGGTAATTGGTAGGTAATTTTGAGTTGATGGCCCCACATCTTCGGACTAGAGGCTGGCATAATAATAACTATTGCCGATCGCCGATCGCCAATTATCAATCGCCAAATACCGATCGCCAATTACCAAATCAAAAGGACTTTTAACAGATGATTCGCGAAGTTTTCATGCCAGCCCTGAGTTCTACCATGACAGAGGGCAAAATTGTTTCCTGGGTCAAATCCGCTGGAGACAAAGTAGAAAAGGGCGAAACCGTAGTCGTAGTTGAATCCGACAAAGCCGACATGGATGTCGAGTCTTTCTACGAAGGCTATCTAGCAATAATTATTGTACAAGCTGGCGAAGTTGCTCCGGTGGGAGCCGCGATCGCCCTGGTAGCAGAAACAGAAGCCGAAATTGCAGAAGCTCAGAAACAAGGAGCCGGCGCGCCAGCAGCCGCAGCCGCAGCCCCAGCAGCCCCAGCCCCTGTCGCAGCTACCGCATCAGCAGGTTTGCAGCAAAACGTCAGCCGCCAAAACGGCCGCAGCATTGTTTCTCCCCGTGCTCGCAAGTTAGCCAAAGAATTTAAAGTAGATTTGAATTCGATCAAAGGCAGCGGCCCCAACGGTCGCATTGTTGCAGAAGATGTGGAAGCAGCAGCAGGTAAAGCCCAACCCGCTCCGGTTCAGCAACCAGTCACAGTCCCCGCAACACCCGCAGCCGCAGCACCCGCAGCAGCGAAACCCGCAGCAGCGAAACCCGCAGCAGCGAAACCCGCACCCGCACCAGTCCCAGCAGTGGCGCTTTCCGGTAACAGAGTACCGATGAACGCGCTGCAAAATGCGGTAGTGCGCAATATGGAAGCAAGTTTGAGCGTGCCCTGTTTCCGCGTCGGCTATACAATTACTACTGACAATCTCGACAAACTCTACAAACAAATTAAGTCGAAAGGCGTCACGATGACGGCTATGCTGGCAAAAGCAGTAGCAGTAACTTTACAAAAACATCCTCTGCTGAATGCTTGTTATGTGGAGTCGGGAATTCAACACCGGGCTGATATTAATGTGGCGGTAGCGGTGGCGATGGATGGCGGCGGTTTGATTACGCCGGTGTTGCAAAATGCCGATCGCCTCGACATATATTCGCTCTCCCGTAGTTGGAAGGATTTAGTCGATCGCGCCCGCGCCAAACAGCTAAAACCTGACGAATACAGCACGGGAACTTTTACTCTTTCCAATTTGGGAATGTTTGGAGTAGATAAGTTTGACGCGATTTTACCACCGAATCAAGGCTCGATTTTGGCGATCGGCTCTTCCCGGCCGCAAGTGGTAGCCAACGAAGATGGTTTGATGGGAGTGAAGCGCCAAATGCAAGTAAATATTACCTGCGATCACCGGATTATTTACGGTGCTGACGCTGCATCTTTCTTGCAAGATTTAGCCAAATTGATTGAGACAAATCCTCAATCTTTGACACTTTAGTCAGTAGTCAGTAGTCAGTAGTCAGTAGTCATTAGTCATTAGTTATTAGTTATTAGTGAGGATTTTAGCGGTAGGGTGCGTCAGTTGTGAGATTGTGAGTAAAAGAGCAAAAATCTGATTATTCGCTCCGCACCCTACTTCTTGGTATCATTGCGCTCGCGAACGGGGACAGCACTCGAATATCATTCCGATATCAGCGGATTTGAGATCGCAACTAATAACCAATAACCAATGACAACTGTCAACTGTCAACTGACAACTATCAACTGTCAACTGTCAACTGACTAATTACTCGATCGCACAGTCAAGACTTGCGGCGGAGTCGCATCCGGCGGATACAAGAAATCCACCTGCACCAAACGGCGTTCCCCCGGCTTCATATTCACATTCACCAAAGGTTCCCCCTGCTGTCCGCGACGCTGCACGATGTGAATGTAGCGCGTCAAAGTTTTCCCCGTATCATCATTAAACATCACCCGCAGCGTACCTCGGAAAAATATCCGATTTTCCGGCGGATCGTAAAACATCAATCCACCCGATTTTGTATTTGATTTAATCGGTGTTTGCATTCTAATACTCACCGATTGAGACTCGCGAGATTTGTTATAAAGCGGAAAAGTTAAGTTGTATTGAATCCCGTAATTCCCGTGAGCAAAATAAGAAGTATCGGGATAACGAGCTAACATTTTAGCGCTTTGAACTTGGCCAGTGCCAAAAGTACCCGTATCAGTAGTGCTAAAAGCATAGGAAAATGACTCGCCGCGCTTAGGAATCGTTAAATAATCGGTTCTCGAATTGTCAGTAATTTTAGCTTTCCACTCAGAACCTTCAGCTACTCCAGCCACGCGCCCGTAAATTTTTTGCAGCGGATTTTTGTCTGGCGGAGTTGGTGCCAAATCTCTCGGCCCCGCTAAATCTTTGGTATTTAAAATATTTTCCCACTGTTCTAATGTCGGAGATTGTTCGAGTCCATTTTTAGTTTGAGGAGCAAACATGGCTAAACTAGCAACATAAACCGAATTGCTGCTCGACATTCGCATCAAAGTCGATCGCCCGTTGGAAGCAGGCGTAACATTCCCCACAGGTATCGGCAAATTCATCAGCATTCGGCTCTGCATGGCCGGTATCTCGATCTCCGCCGGCAAAATGCTTTGTCTGTATCCCCGCAGCACATCGCTCGTAATCCGGCTTCCAGGCCCCGCAAACACCGTGCCAAATCGATTTTCTAAATACGAAGGCAAATCGACAAACAACGCATCCGGGCGAGTTAAATAGGTAGCTCCTTGCAATACTTTTAAAGTAACAGGTTCCGAGTTGGGATTGTAGACAATTATTCCTTGAAATAAGGTGCCAGTTTCGCGGCGATTTTTAGCTTTGGCGATGTGGTGGGCGAAGATATCAAATCTGCCTTTGAAGGGAAAGTTTAAGTGTGCAGAAGGTACTTGTTTGCCTTCTTGTGGAAACGTGGAGAGCAAAATGCCTTCGGTTTGCACAACTTCCGGGCTGTTGCTGTTGAAAACGGGAATGTTGTCGAGTTTTCCCGGCAAAACCCGCACTTGCTGGGGCACCGTCACGGTGTTCAGCGGGGCGGTTGTCACAGGTGGTGGCACATCCCGTTCGTTTTCCGGTAGCGGGACTTCTGGCTGGATGATCAGTTCTTGGGCGGGACTTGTGGGGATTGCTTGAGCTAAGGGTAGAATTGGTAACAAAAACATAGCTGCGATCGCGTTTAACTGAACTTGCCGATTGTCTTGACAGAGCAATCGACACAAAACTTTACCACAACTAGGTTGCTATTTTTGGGGATTTTGGGATTTTAGGTGAATGTTTGCGGTAATTAGGGCGATCGACCAATTTATGAAGTTCTAGCCCCCCCTTAATAAGGGGGGGTTCTATGTAGCACTTATTTTGCAAAATGGTATTAGTTCTTCGACGGAAAAATGTGGTCCGATGACAAGACGCACGGGCCCATAACTGTGCGATCGCACTCTCGATCGACTACACCCCCACTATACCCAGGACGGTGCAACCGGACTTGATATGATTAATTACCAATTACCAATTACCAACTTGCGTTATTTCTGTTTTAGGACTACCAACGTAATGTCGTCAAAAACTTTCTGCTTGTCAATATGTTGCCGCACATCATCAATTACTGCTTGTCGAATTTCTTCAACCGTTTTGTGGCGATTTTCTTTCGCCACTTGGCACAATCTTTCTATGCCGTAATACACTCGATTTATATTTATAGCTTCGGTAATTCCATCTGTGTAAAGCACTACTATATCCCCTGGATTAAGATGCACTTGAACTTGGGAAACAAAACCAGAAATATCTTCCTCTAATCCCAGAGGAAAGCCGAGTTCCATTGTATCGATCAGTTCGATGTTACCATCAGTACGGACTACAATTATTTCTTCATGTTGACCGCTGATGGTGAGGTTACTATCTTGATAATCTAACAAAGCCAAGGTCATATTTTTAGACGAGTCAATGCGCTCGATATTGGCATAAAGGGTGCGGTTTAACACATCAAGAAACTTCACCGGATCGGTTTCGTTCATTTGTTGGAGAGTGCGGACGGCGGTTTGCGCCATAATCATTAATACGCCACTTTCTAAACCATGTCCCGTAACATCGCCGATGCTAATTTTTACCTGATCATTTTGGGTTAGCACGTCGTAGTAGTCGCCACCAACTTCATCGGCAGGCTGCATATATCCAGCAATTTCTAATCCTTTAATTTGATCTAGTTCTGATTGTTTGGGCAAGATCATTTGTTGCAGTCGTTTGGTAACTTCCAACTCAGCACTGAGGCGGATGTTTTCGGCTTTAAGTTTGTAGTTTAGGGCGGTAATTTCCTGGTTTGCTTCGGCGAGTTGGGCGGTGCGTTGTTGCACCTTTTCTTCTAAAGTTTGATAGAGGCGGGCATTTTCAATGGAGATCGCAGCTTGGGCGGAAATTATGTTGAGGACTTCTAGGCGATCGCGCGTAAAAGCCCCCGCTGTTAAATTATTTTCTAGGTATAAGATGCCTACCAATTTACCTTGGTTAATCAGGGGGCTACACAAGATAGATTTAGGTCGCTGCTGAATAATATACGGGTCAGATGCAAACCTGCTTTTATTCGTTGCATCATCGATCGCAAGAGTTTCTTGCGTGCGTGCTACATAATTAACCAGCGAGATAGGAATCTCTTGACTTTCAGTCGCTGACTTGGAGATTAATTGACATCGTTCACCCGTATATTGAGCTTCAATTTTCCACTTACCTGCTGGTTCAGGTATGAGGAAATAAAATTTTTCTGCTCCTGCGTTTTCCAGCAAGACTTGCATCAAATTCGAGAGCAATTCATCCAGATGAACTTTCCCTGAAAGCGCTTGGGAGGCTTTGATAATTGTTGATAAATCCAGCTCGTTTGCAGCACCTGAACTGGTAGAAGTGACAGTGGTTCTGGTCTGAACAATCATTTCGTCTCTTCCACTCGTCAGGCTCTTTTTCCTACCGACGATAGGTGCGAGTAATTCAGCATGGCGCTCTTCTAAATCTTTAACTTTTGCCTGCGCTCCCCAGCGAATATAAGCATAGTAAGCGTCAATTAAATAGGTACGCGCTACTTTCTGACGACCTAAAGTTAAATAAAATTCTGCTGCGAGTTCATTGGCGAGGGCTTCATCCTGCACATATCCATTTTCCTTGGCTCCATCAATCGCCCGGTCGTAATATTCCATTGCTGAGAGAGATTGCCCCAATACGCGGGCTTTTTCTGCTTCTACTAAGTCATACTTGTGTTGGTAATTCATTGGGCAATGGGAAGCCCGATATTTCATTTTTTCCTGATTTTCTTCTACTTGCTTTAAGTAATGTTGCTGCTTTGACTCGGTTTCCTGAAAATACTGAGCTAAAAGAGCCAAAGAATAGTAAAAAATATGTTCGGTAAAGCTAAAGTTAGCTTGGATAATTGTTGAATAATTGACTCCTGTAACACCATAATCTATAGCTCTTGCATAATCTTTAAATAAATAGCAAAGCATGGTTTTAGCAAAAAACACTCTAAACAAGGCAATTGTATTATTAATTTTTTGAAGATATGCAATTGTTTCTTTCTCATCTAATAAATCGCCAATTAATAGCAATTTATTGTGTGCTTGACCCATTAAATTTGCCACTAATTGACCGATAATTTTGATGAGATAAAGCTGATGTTCTTGGGAAAGATTAGCTGTTAAATCGCTATAGTGTTTTTGTTTCGCTTGCACACAATCCAGATGTTCTCCCTTGAAAAATAGATGCGAGCAGTAGTAATCAGCAGCATGACAAGCATATTCTATATCACCGACTTCTAAGCCGTTATTAATTGCTTGAAGCAAGGGTTCTATAGTGGTTGCCAAAGGCTTTTTTTGATGGTGAATACTGATAAAAATATTAACGAATACTTTAGATAAAAACTCTTTTGCATTTGACCGCTCCAATAACTGCAAAGATATTTGACTCAGTTGATAGGCAGAATCTATATCTGGTATTAGCCAAGATATGAGCGAACCATACATAGAATAAGCGTAAGTAGAAAGCAACGAATTTCCATACTGAATCGAGAGTTCAATCATAGTATATAGAATCGGTAGTGCCATTGCGCTCGATCCAAAACAAGCAGGAGGCCATATAAGAATTAAAATTTGCATTGCCGCTAGCTTGTAGGGAGCAGTCATTCTTGGCAGGTTAGTTAACTCTTCAAAATTTAAGTTTTGCGGAGCTGATTCAGCTAGGGATACTCCTAGTATTTCTAGAACTTGCAGTCCGGTATCTAACGCAGATTTAATCTGGTTTTTAGCAATTTCAAATCTAATTTTTAGATCGTATAATTTAACTTTTTCAAGGGTAGTTTTGGCGGTTTGCAGAGCGCGATCGCACAAGAGCCCAGCTCGTTCTAAATTGGCATTGAGATATTCGGCTTCGGCCGCTTCCAGATAAAAATTAAATGTCAGATCGTATCTACTTTCCCAGCTATCTTGACTCAGGAGTTCTATACCTACATTCAAATAATTAACAGCAGCTTCATACGCAGTCGCTGCTTTTGCTTTCTGTCCGGCGATCAGGTTTAATTCAGCTAACTCATCTTTTTGTGACTGATTAGTTAGCAAATCTGTGCCAAAATTCAGTTGGTTAACTAGAGCAAAAATATTTTCTTTTCGCTCTTGAGGCGTTGTATTATTCAGCAGCAGTTGACCAATTTTCAGGTGAGTGGATTTTTTCTCTGACTCTGGAATCAAAGAATAAGCTGCTTGCTGCACTCTGTCGTGCAAAAATTTGTAGTCAACTTTGATATCCCGTACAGATGCCAACTCTTCCTGGGCAAAGACTAGAGGAATTTTGTAATTTTCCGACAGTGGCAGAATCAAACCAGCTTGCATTGCCTCCCACAAATGAGCAGCAGTCGCTAAGTTAGATTCTTCATTGACAATTGATAAAACTTCTAAGTTAAATTGGTTGCCGATACAAGCCGCTAGTTTTAATGCTTTCTGCGTTGCTTCTGGGAGTTTACGAATATTTCTGGCAACCAGTTCAACAATATTGAAATCTGCGATGCCAATGGCTTGGATTTGTTGAATATTCCATTCCCAGCGGTCTGTATCTACTTGATAAACCAGCAGATTTTCCGAGTACAGGGTTTTGAGTAGCTGTGTCAAGAAAAATGGATTGCCTTGGGTTTTATTAAAAAGTAATTCAGAAAAAACTTTAATTTTGTCTGACTTTACGCTGGCATCGAGAGTGTCGGCGATTAATTGGTTGACGCTATCCAAAGCCAGCGCCTGAATGGTGATATTATTCACCACCGTTTCATTTTCTTGAATTTTTTCTATTGTCTGAATTAAAGGATGCACGGGACTGACTTCGTTATCTCGATAAGCTCCAATCGTTAACAAATATTTGTTATCTGGATCGGTTGCCAAAAGTTGGATTAACTTTAGAGATGCCGAATCTGCCCACTGCAAATCGTCTAGGAATATGACTAGCGGGTGTTCTGGTTGACAAAAAACTCGAATAAATTGTTGAAATACCCGATTAAATCTGTTTTGTGATTCCGATGACCCCAGTTGAGGAACTTCAGGCTGTTTACCGATAATTAGTTCGACTTCGGGGATAACATCAATAATAACTTGACCGTTCGTACCTAGCGCTTGTAATAAGTTTTCTTTCCAAACAGCAATCAGTTCGGAACTTTCGGTTAATAGCTGACGAGCTAATTCTTGAAATGCTTGGATTAAAGCTGCATAGGGAATATTGCGCTTAAATTGGTCAAACTTACCCGCAATAAAATACCCCCTCGCTGCTACAATTGGTTTATGAACTTCATTGACAATTGAAGTTTTACCAATCCCGGAATAACCGGAAACTAACATCATCTCGGTGGCACCGAGGCTGACTCGCCCAAAGGCCTCTAGAAGGGTTTGGACTTCGGTTTCTCTGCCATAAAGCTTCTGGGGAATGAGTAATTGGTTGCCGCGATCGCGTTGACCGATGGGAAAGTTTTCAATCTTTCCAGTTGTCTGCAATTGCTGCAAACAAGTTTCCAGGTCAAATTTTAATCCCGCCGCACTTTGATATCGGTCTTCCGCATTTTTTGCTAACAGTTTTATCACAATATCTGAAACCGCTTGGGGAATTTCTGCTACCTCTTTGGGTGGGACTGGTTGTTTGGCAATATGACAGTAAACCAACTCCATCGGATCGGTGGTAGTAAATGGCAACTGGTTGGTCAGCATTTCATAGAAAGTCACTCCCAAAGAATAGAAGTCGGTGCGATAGTCAATGGCTCGATTCATCCTCCCCGTTTGTTCGGGTGACATATAAGCGAGAGTCCCTTCTAGCAAGTTGGGATTGCTAATGCTTTGGTTTTTCAATTCCAAGCGCGATGAAATACTAAAGTCAGTCAGTTTTACTTTTCCGGTCGCTGGATTGATAATGATATTTGAGGGCTTAATGTCTTTGTGAATGATCGGTACTTGATGGAGATAGCTCAAAGTTTCGGATAGAGCGATCGCGCCTCTTATAAAATCGGTTATTGACAGTTTATTAGCCGCTATAAAATTAGCAAGTGATTGACCGCCAAAATCTTCTAATATCAGAGCATAACTATTTTGATAGTTGTTTAAACTGTATGTTTTGACAAGCCCTTCACAATCTAAATTTTGAGTAATTATAAACTCTTGCCTTAAATTTGTGATTTGTTCTAGGGTAGGATGTTCATCTTTTATGATTTTAACAATAACAGGTTGTCTATCTCGATTTCTTATACCTCGATAAACAACGGTTCTTATGCCGTCGTAAATCTTTTCTCTAATTTCGTAGGCTGAAATGGCGATCATTATTTTTACCTTTTCTTTTAAGAAACTATTATATATCCAGCCAGATTCATGGAGAATCTGGCTGGATCAAATTTTTACTCTCTTTCAAAGCGAGAGTACAACTCTTTAGCAAACAAATCCTGAATCTCTTTATCGAGTTCTGGAGGAGATTGGAAGTTCTTTGCTAAGTCCTCGTAATCTTCCTTCAGCGAGATTTTGTATTCAGATAAACGAGATCCTATTTGTTGTAACCAAGCTGTGTGTAATGTAAATGCAAAGTTGAGCGATTCATGGTAAAGCTTGCATATTGCTCCCTGCCTTAAAGCATCTGCCTTGAAAATCCAGATTTCATTTCTTTCGGGTGTGAAAACGTTACAAGTAATATAACCATCTGTTGAACTCCCTTGGTTACCACGGCGCGGCATAAACTGTGGCGAACTCACCATATAGCCAGGAGGAAACGGGTACTGATCGGCAATTTCCATCGAGCATGTTTGCAGTCGGAACAAACAAGGTGGTATACCCTGTTCAGCAAGGCTTAACAGGTTTGATTGTGGCACTTGCTGGTACTTATAGTCTTTGAAGAGGTCGCACATGAACTGGGTCATCAGATTTTTCCAGAGTCCAAAAGAACTCCAGTAAATATTATCTAACTTTCCGGGAGTCATACCCGACGAAGGGAGTCTATCAAGATAGGTGTATAACGATGGCCCCCAGGTGTACCTTCGATCTGAAATAACTTTTGATTCAACGGGTGCTTCCTCCTGGCTTTTGCCGTCAATTACATAGCGTCCCAGGCGGCTAATATCCATCAGATTGAGTTCCATCCCAGGCCAAGGAGAAGACACGGGATCGTGGGGTGGATAGGCAGAAAGGTCATACGTGCGGAGCCATTCAGCAACATCCCAAGCACAAATATGAGAAATGTGAAGCGTAATTTTGTCGTCAGGATTGTCATAGTCCACCAGAAAGTGGGAAGCTTCGAGGGGAACTACCACTTTCCGCACGACAACTTTAACTTCCGGTTCATTCATGGCCGGGCGTTGTCCCTTTGCCAGGTCACTACGGCTCACAATATAGATGATTGAATCGGGTGATGGCGGACTTTCCAGCAACTGTCTGAGAATTCTTTCTCGCTCCTTGTGGTCTGGAAAAGGATTGTTGAGTATTTGTTCGATTCCAGTACTAAAGGATGTATCCATCAAAACAACATAATCTTTGGTTACTCCAATCTGATGAATAGTTTGCTTGATGCTGACTGGCGAACCATCGGGGTTGACAAGCGTCCATCGCTCTAAAGGATTTATGCCATCCCAACGAATCAGATAGACGAAATCTTCTAAACCTTTAAATCGTTCCCAAAGTTGACGGACTTCTGGAAAAAGTTTGTCTACTGCCTCAAGGGAAGGAATGGTATCAATAAAATTTTCTAACGATCTGCCGTAATTGACCGCAAACATTTCGTGGGTGTAGGTATCAAAGGCAGGATGTGCGGTACTAAAAATGGGTGGAAAGAGATAGGGCAGATTAATTTCAGGGCGCCACTCTTTATTTGACCCAACTGGAGTAATCACCTCAAGGGTATGTGTATTAATTTCATAAGGACGACCCGCGTCATAAGTTACTAGCAGTCGCTCAGATTCGTCTTGAGAGAATTTTACCGGCAGAAACGCTGTATTTAACTCGTTGCGAGCGCCCAGAAGTAAGGAAAACCTTAAGATGCCATGATTGCGAAATCCCAACTGGGTACCCTTAGTTGCCTCGTCAAAATAGTAATCTAGCGGCTTGGCAATCTGTGTCTTCACAGTTACTTTACCTTTTTGATTGAAATCAAGTCGGTAAACCATGCCGTCGCCATTTAAGAATGAGTCTCCGTCTTTAAAGGGAAGACCGCCTGATTCCACGGTACCCACTGGCCCAACGAAAAAGATGTGACCCTGTAAGTCGTCTGGTAAGTGGCCTTCAAAAATCTCCAGTTCAACATTGTCGAGTTCTTCCCGACTTGCGGTCATAATCGACTGAGGAACTGGGGGACAGCTTGCTTTGGTATTGCTCTGAGTTGGTTCACTCATGTGATTCTCCGGGGTGAGATGTAATAATGGTAACAGTGTAGATAAGTATTTGATTTATGAATGGGAAATGAGGACTGTAACTTAGATACTATCTTGGATAAAGATTTGGGCGTTGCTGATTTACGGTATGAAAGGCTAAATATGCAATTCATAAAAACCAGCGTCTACAAAGCTTCTGGATTTTTCAATTATTTATTTCATACCGTAAATAAGCAACGCCAGATTTGATATCTATTCTCCCCTCCCCTGCGTCAAAGCGCAATTGGAATCGACATTAACTTATTATCGGCTCTCTCGTACTTATGGTGATAACGTAAGCTAATAATTTAGCACGATCGACGGTTTCAACATTCAGCTTTTAGATACTAAGTATCATGGGCTACTTTTAACACCAAGCATCGGGGAGAGCGGAGGAAAAAATTATGTGATTAGATGTTGGTATCGACACTGATGTCATGAATGCTGCACTGGGGCAAGCGTAACAAGTCGCTTTAACTGACACATCAAGGTGCGACTGGGCTAAAATGTGGCGCGCCACATTTCTGGGGCAACTGTTCAATTAATGCCATGATATAAATGTGTGGCAATGCTCATACTGACGATCGCCACCAACCAACAACCAGTTTGGGCTAGAGCTACCAGAAAGTTGCCAGCCTCTGCGCTCTCAAATCGGTTCTATAAAACCGACACATTTTTAATGACGATAATTTTAACCAACGACGACGGCATCGACGCTCCGGGGATTCAGGCACTTTTGCAGGCTGTAGAAGGCAAAACAATTATGGTGGCTCCGCAGGGGCAATTGTCGGGCTGCGGGCATCAAGTGACGGCTCACAGTCCGATTCATGTCGATCGGCGATCGGAATTTGAGTATGCTGTAGGGGGAACACCAGCCGATTGCGTGCGAATCGCTCTTCATCACGTTTGTGCGAAGCCGGATTTGGTGCTTTCGGGTATTAACGCGGGTGGCAATTTGGGGGTTGACGTGTACATTTCCGGTACGGTTGCGGCTGTGCGGGAAGCAGCTATGCACGGTATTCCGGGCATCGCAATTTCCCATAGAATTAAAAGGCCGCTCGAAATAGACTGGGATGTCGCGACTCGCTGGACATCGCGGGTGTTGGCGGATTTGCTCAATCGGGAATCGAAGCCTGGGTGTTTCTGGAATGTGAATTTGCCACATTTAGCGCCGGGAAGTGCGGAACCGGAAATTGTGTTTTGCAAGCCTTCGACTGAGCCGCTGCCGGTTGAGTACAAAATGGAGGGAGAATATTTTTATTATGTCGGAGAATATGGGAATCGCGATCGGGCGGCGGGAACTGATGTTGATGTCTGTTTTGGCGGTAATATTGCTGTGACTGAGATATCGCTATGATGGGATTGGGTAACTACATTTTTTGGGCAAAAAAGCGGAACTAGGCGTAAAAATCGAGGGACTAAATTTTGAGGATGCAACGCAATTGCTATTTTTGCCCAAAAGTCATGACTTGTAGCGAACCGTAATTATACAATCATCATGGCGAACTGCCTTAAGTCGCAATTAACCTCAACTGTTATTAGGAATTGAAACTGAAACCTAATTTGCTAAGGCTTTCGCTATCTACTTGCGGTTGTCTGTGCCATAATTTTTGTTGTCATCCTTCGGCTTAGCCACACCGTCAGGTTGTTTCTTGGGCTTTTTGACTTCTTTGTTGCTTTTTCTTTCTTTTGACATGATGATTCCTCAATTTTCACTCAGCATAACATAGATTGAAACATCTGCCTAACCGCAAGTAGAGCGGGTTGCCTCAAACGAATTTTAGATTGTATCCGGTCAATTACCCTTAAGAAAATGTGCTCGCAGCATCGGACTTCAGTCCTCTGAAAATGCTGAGGACTAAAGTCCTCACTACAAACCTATTTTACTGCTGTTTTTTCAGCGGACACGATCTTACTCGCTGTTAGTTTTTTATAATCTGTGGTAGATTATCAACTAGGTTTTGAACACAGAGCATCTACCGCTAGGAATATCCATAAATTCCTCATCGGTAAAATATGTGAAATTACTTTTAACCGGACTGTTTTGAGGTCCCAGTCTGAAATTCTTGATTTACCCGAAAGCCTATAGTGTGCCTCGGCAAGCGTTGCCTTCGTACCGCTCCCCCCTGAAACCCTTATTCTACGGTTGACAGTCAAAAACTGTCCGAAGTGTTGCACAAAGAACAAAGTATATTGAAAAATATAAAGTTAATTTTAAGCTTTGTTCAAAGTGCGATCGCGCCAGCTTCGTTAGATATAAAATATTTATCAAGAGCTAAGAATTTCTAGATAAATTTTCGCTATTAGGAATCTAACCGCTATGGACGTAACCGAGCTACTCAAAGACTACGAAAATGGCAACAGAGACTTTGCAGGGGCCGAGCTGAGCGGAGCCGACCTCAGCGGAGCCATCTTGGACGGAGTAAACCTTTCGAGGGCTAACCTGTCGGGAGTTAATCTGAGTCGAGCCCATCTCACCAAAGCAGAACTCAACGGCGCAAACCTTTGCAGGGCAAATCTGAGTTTTGCCAAAATGGGCCAAGTCAGATTAGCCGATGCAGAACTCACGAAAGCCAATCTCAGCGGAGCTTTCCTCGTCAAAGCAAAACTTCCCAGGGCAAAGTTGAGTGGCGCCCAACTCATCGGTAGTAACCTGCGGAGCGCCATCCTCTGGAACGCCAATTTATGTACGGCTAACCTCCAATTCGCCAACCTGCGGGGCGCGAACCTCACGGGAGCCAACCTCAACTGGGCTAACTGCGGAGGGGCCAAACTTAGCGGTGCAAAGCTCTTTGCCACTGAACTAACAGGCATCAATCTCAGGAAAGCTTACATCAATGGTATCGACCTCAGCAGGACGGATCTCAATGGCGTCAACCTCAGCGAATCCAAACTGAACGGGGTCAATTTGGAAAGCTCGAACTTGGTAGCAGCCAATCTCAGCGGTGCTCAGTTGCGTGGTGTCAAGTTGATGGGAGCAGATTTAACCAGGGCAAATCTGGTGGGAGTTTCTTTGGTGCAGGCAAATCTCGATTGGGCTAGGCTGTGTTATGCCGACTTGAGCGAAGCCGACTTGAGTGGCGTAACATTCATCGGAGCTAACTTTGAGGGTACTGTGTTAGCCGGATCAACAAAGGGTGCACCTGTGAGCTATGGTGTCTACCTAACAGTGGCGGATATTGTCGCAGTTTAGTAAACGGCAAAAATCACTCTCGCATTGGTTTAACTTTTGATACAGACATCATTACTTTTGTGAGAGTGCTGCACAGACAAGCAATTTACCGCTATTTTCCAGAGTTTTTAGCATCACCATTGAGCTTACCCGATTAATTTCGCGACTCGCAAAGCAGAGGTAATCGCTCCTTCGTGCAAACCATCTCCCAAATAAGCTCCTGCATGATAAGTGTTGTTCTCGCCGTTAGTCTCGATAACTTCGTCTCGGTATCGAAAAGACTCGACAGTATACAGCGGCGTGTGATGTTTTTGGATGTGAATAATTTGGTTTTTGGCGATCGCCTCATCAAGTCGAAATGCTAAACTATACTCTCGCGGTGACGAAATGCCACAAAGCTGATTCAAGCTCGCATTATAGCCCCATCCCTTGTCCGTCTCGAAAAAATCAAATTCTGATAACTTGCGGATACCATAGCGATCGTACATCGAAGTATCCGAATGTAGCACCGTCGTGGCATAATTGGGTTTCCACGCCGAAAACCGCTTCGTTTCCGCATCCGTCGGGTCAGCCAACAGCCTCATCACTTGGTCTGGTGGCATCGCAAAAACCACCTTATCAAACTCCTGAATCTCCCCATCTGAAAGCACAATTTTTACAGCATCAGCACTTCTAAAAATATTGGCAATCTCCACATTCAGCCGTATATCACCCTTAAATTGCCCCAGAATCTTTTCAATGTAAGAATACACCCCGCCTTTAATCCTCACCCAACTAACCGAGGCATAGGCGCGTAGCATCGGCATCGCCAATTCTGCCGGAAAATTGTCGAGCAATTCAAACGGTATCGAGTAGCTGTACATCGTCAGCAACTTCAGCCAATCATTGCGGACGCACGACCTTTTCAAACTCTGAGAAAGCGGCATATCATAGAAATCGTGTTGTTTAGCAAACCGCATTTTTAAAATAAATCCAGCCGAACGAGCGTAGAGACTATCGAGCCGCAAATACTCACTCAGGCGTTGGATACCGGTGAAATTCTTTTCAATAGATACTCGCGACAAAAAGTGTTCGCCATCTTTAAAAAACAGCGCTGAACCAATCTGCACAGGTTCTAATTCAACGCCTAACTCCTGCATAAAAGCAACGAAATTGTAAAACACAGTGGGAAATTCCAGCACCCCATTTTCTAATATTTCATTGCACTCAGATTGATTGGGTTCAACATTTTTGTTGAGCGTCCGAATGTGTCCGCCTAAAATCGGCTCTCTTTCCAACACAGTGACGTGATGCCCCTGTTTATCGAGCCAGTAGGCTGTCGCCATACCGCTAGCTCCGCCCCCAACAATTACAATTTTCATAGTTTACTCCTAATTTATAGGTTGGATCGCTATTAATTGAATGCTTGTATTCCGGGTAGGAAACGGCACCGCTCGGAGGTGTCAATTTAACCAGAAAAACCTTTTTATCTCTCGTTTGTAGCGGAGTCTCGATCCCCCTAAATCCCCCTTAAAAAGGGGGACTTGAAGAAAAACTTTTGTATTTCTCGTTGATCGCCGAGACCAGATCCCCCTAAATCCCCCTTAAAAAGGGGGACTTTGATAACTTCTTGTCCCCCCCTTCTTAAGGGGGGCTAGGGGGGATCTGGACCTCAGCATCAAACAGTAGATCCATGCTATATTTGATGCTAAGCTGACACAAATAGGCATTGCCGTCTCCTCATAGATATCAGACTATTTTCGATCGCCCAAAGCCTCAACCCAACCTCCGAAATATCGCTGTTATTTAATTGTGATTCCTCACCCTAAAATCGCATCGCCGGATAAACGCTGATAAAGCAGCGCCCCCGTCCAAAATGTCGGCGCAAAGCCTGGATAGCCCGAAGAAGCGTTGCAGAAATAGAAATTGTTGAGGGATGTTTCGTGATTTAGCCGATCGACCCCCATGTTTTTCGGCGTCAGGATAGAACCGTAGGAATTGCCATTAGGGCACCAGCAGAAGCGCTCGTTAGTGGTAGGACTTCCGGTAATATGAAAAACCATGTGTTTGCGAAAATCTGGAACATAGTGTTTTTCAACTACGTCTAAAATTGAGTCTAAAATCTCTTGTTTCTTCTGCCTGTAAGCTTTTTTATCGCTCTCCCAAAGTTGCTTAAAATAACCGTAATTAGCAACAGTCAGAAATTCCACAATTTGACAATCTTCTGGACAATCCCGCCGCGCTTCTGTCAAAAAAGTCGGCGTGGTAATCGCAAAACTCGGACGAGAGAAATCATTTTTATCGTACATTTGAGCAAAAGCTTCATTCAGATCCAAATGTTCGGAATGAAACGTATTCCACTTGCCAAATCCATAGTCTCGGAGATCGATATCTTTGACAACACAGTACACCATATAGTTAGATGCCGAATACTCATAGTTGAGTTTCCGCCGCACTGTTTTAGAGAACTGTTCCTCTCCAATCATCTTGGCCGCTCTTTTGGGGTCAAGGTTGCAAATCACCGTGTCGCCCGTGAATTCATGGGTTTGATGCGTGGTCAAATCCATCGCTTCAACTCCCGTGACAGTTTTATCTGTCAGCCTGAAATTTGTGACTTCATGGTTTAGTAGAACTTTCCCGCCGTTAGATTCAATGACTTTAACTAAAGAATTTATGACATTTTCAAAATGCTGCGTCGGGTAAAATGCACCTTCTTGATAGCCTCGAAACAAAGCAATCCAAGCATAGAAAGAAAGCTGGTTTGGAGGTAGCAAAAAGTCCGGCCATTGCAGGGCTAATAGAGTTTGGGCGGCTTGCGGGAGTTGGAACTTGTCGAAAACGTCTTGAAGTGTACTATTGAGGTGTTGGATGGCGCAGAATACGTCACCGAAATTTTTGATTAATTCAATTGGCTTGACGGGAGGAGCGAGTTTTCTGAGTCCCGCGCCGGTTTGCTCAACTTCGTTGACAAATTTGCGAATTCTCTCGCTGGCTTCGGGAAACAGCGCCGACAATCTGCGGATTAGTTCTTCTGGTTCTGAGGGAATATCTAGCGCGTACCCAGGCATTCTCATGTGGTCGTAGCCATTCGGATCGTACCGCTCAAAGGTGACATCGCGATCCAGACCGAGTTTTTTGAGGACTCGATTGACTGTATGTCCTTCGCCACAGTCCCAAACGTAGTGAAATTGAGCATTAAACGTGTATTTTTTGGCCATCGTAAAGGTGTGGCCAAAGCCTCCGGGGTGCTCGTGAGCTTCGAGGATGTGTACGATTTTGCCGGAATTGGCCATCAAGGCTCCGAAAACCAGTGCTGATAAACCACTGCCGACGATGAGGTAATCTGTTTTCATGGGACATTTCCTCGATCGATCGAATCGGGCGATCGGTGTCTATCTAAACTAACTCTAAATTCTGAGGAAAGTGTGAAGTCAACCAACAGCATTGCTGGGCAAGCTGGTCAAAGCATTGTATTAAAGCCGTTTTGCGGTTACTATTAAGATTAATTAAGCTTTCCCGATCTAACTTATAGCTTGTGGAGCGAGTCTTAAAGCCTGCCCCACAATTGAAAAAATCCGGTTTATACCTGGTAAGATAATTCTTAAGATAGAGATTAGTATACCTAATTAGGAGGATGTTAATTAGAGGTGCTAGGTATTATTGATGCGGGACGATCACATCAAAAAAAGCATCATCCAAATCATAACCAAACATCTGCGACATCGCCATCAACTTCGATTTACTGGGAATTCCCTGCTGGTTCAACCAATCAGTCAGCACAAAAATTTTGCTCATCAAAAACATTTCTAAAGCTTCAGGATTGTACTGAATGCCTTGGGTGCGGTGAAACTGGTGCGGCACCAACATCGCCGCATAGCGCGCCAATTCTCCCGCTTTCCAATCTAGCAAAAACGGCAGCCACGGATAGCAAGCATCCAAGCGAATAAACCACAGCCGCACTTCGGGAATTTCGGATATTTCTCGCGGATCTAATTCTTCGCGCGGATACTCAATTTCAAATTGTACCTGTTGTTCGTTTTGGGCGATCGCCCCAGCCGCCAGCCACTGTTCAATCACAGTCCGCACTGGAGACAAATCTAAGCTGTTTATGCGATCGGCATCGATCGCAATCATAATACTCATAAAAATTTAACCTTATATAATTAAGTCATTATCTATAATACCACCAATCACCAATTAGCAATTACCAATTATCTGAAATTCGAGTGATTCATCTCAATCCGTTCAATCCCGTACATTCCCCTATTCATTCTTCCTTCCTTCTTGCTTCGCTCAACTGTCAACTGTCAACTGTCAACTCTGCCTTTTTGATTCTTGCTTCTGTCAACTGTCAACTGTCAACTCACCCATTTTTACCAAACTTGCTATCCTGCAAAGAATTACCAATTCCCTGAATAATTCCCCGCCCGATCAAACCAATTCCCCGCCCTATTACCTGAGTCAAAACGTAAACAACAGCAGCACCCAACAGCGAAATCACCGCGCGGACCCTAGGTGCGATCGCATCCCTAGCTTCCAGCAGCAAAGTCAAAGCCAACTGCCACCCAGTAAGCTGTGCTAACTCTAGATTTCTCGGAGCATAAATAGAAATTCTCTTAATTCCCGAATCGCCCAAAACAAACAGCAAAAACCTGCTTTCAAAAATAGCTTTCGGTTCCACAAAATAGCTATTCCATCGATATCTCCACGATACATTATTCCGAAACCGCTCAATTTCCCGTGTCGAAATCAACTTGCTATCGTAAAAAATTTGCTTGATTTCCTCAATATTTGCAAAATTGTTTAGCAGAGGCTGTACCACTCCGCTAGCAATTTGAATTGCCAAATTTTCTAACAAAGCTTCAGCTCGCTGCATCGCTTGCGGGCTGCCAGCCAGAGAAGAAATATTATCAACTGTTAGCGGAATTTCAAATAGCAAATGTGCAAAAAAATCAACAGTCATCGGGATTTTGTCAAGGATTTCGGCTGCAACTGCATCAGCATTGGCCAGCAGCACCGGCACCACTTCTACGCTGCTGCTAGCCAATAGATCAGCAGCGCTTCCCCCTTGACTTTCTGGCAGTTTTAAGCTTGTTTTACTGCCGTCTAAAACCCAATTTTCTCCCGTTTGCAGCGTATAGTATCTGCCAAAAAAATCTATGATTGTCGCCTCCCACAAATCCCGCAAAATAGCAGGCATTTTTTCGGACAATTGAGTTTGCTGGACTTGCGAAAAGCGTAATTCTTCCAGCAAATCCTCTAACTTCCGCAGGATGGAGCTAATCAATTCGCGCTTTTTGGTCGATCGCAAAATATCGATTTCCAAAGGCACACCAGTCAAGTTGACCAAATCCAACTGCAATTTAGCAGCCACCGAATCAAACAAACTTCCTTGCCAATCACTCGCAACCGCCAAAGCTTCACCCGAAACTGCGGAATTCGCGACTTGCAACTGAGAATTATTCAACAAACTCTCTCGTCTTCCTTCTGCCTCTTCCTTCTGCCTTCCTTCTGCCTTCCTTATTCCTTCTTCCTTCTTCCTTCTTCCTTCTTCCTTCTCCCCTCTTCCATCAAACAATAACTGACTAACAATCCAACGAGCTGCCAGCAATTCTCGGCGGTGTCCATTGACTACAATCCCATCTAAAGTAGTGGATAAATCTGTCGAATTTGCGGTTTTCATCTGTTCCAAATCAGCTTGAACAACCGCCAAAGCTGCATCGATTTGCTGCAATCCAGGCACACAAAAATAAGCCAGGATTTTTCGTACTGGCCGATCAACTATCAAATTCTTTGAGTTTTCTTCGGGATTGGCTGGGGAGTTTTTTATGATTGGAACTACCGCTGAATTTAGTTTTAATTCCGAGTTTTCTAGCGCATCAGTCGGCCAATAAGTGCCGCCGGATGCTACCACGCGAATAGCTTCTATTGTCTGGGAAACATCTCTATTTTTAGGACAATAACCCTTTGCGCCCGCAGCTTGTAACTGCGTTAGCAGATCCGGTGTGAGCGGCCCGCCTAGCAGTAACAGCGGAAGGTTGGGGTACAAAGTTTTGAGTTGGCGACAAACTGCCAGCGCTTCGATTTGACCCGATCGCAAACTTAACACTTCAACAGCCAAAATTACCAAATCTGCGGGCTTATTGGCTGCTCCAGACCCCAGCGAGCGAGTTTCCAGAACCCGCAACGCCTCGGTACCCGTGGCAACATCTGCGACAACTTCCAAGTCTGGATAATCCTCGCAGGATACTCGCAGCCCCAGCCGAAAAATGGGGTCGCTATCGATCGACAGCAGTTGCAAATTACTCACTCGATTTTAGATGTTAGAGGTCGATCGCCGGAAAACCCAATTATTCAGGGAGCAAATTAGCATCAGGAGGCCCGGCCGATTCAGGAATAGATGGCGGAGCCGGAGCCGGAGCCGGAGCCGGAGCCGGAGCCGGATCTGGAGCCGGAGCCGGAGCCGGAGCCTCTTGTCTGGCGGGCGGATAGTAAGGTTCCTGCTCCCTCGCCGGAGGATAGTACGGTTCCTGCTCCCTCGCCGGAGGATAGTAAGGTTCCTGCTCCCTCGCCGGAGGATAGTAAGGTTCTGGAGCCGGAGCCGGGGCCTCTTGTCTGGCGGGCGGATAGTAAGGTTCTGCTTGAGCAGGTGGCGCGTACTCCTCCTGTCGCGGTGCTGGCGCGTACTCTTCCTGTCGCGGAGCCGGTGCGGACTCTTCCTGTCGCGGAGCCGGTGCGTACTCGCGAGCGGGCTCCGGCGGAGGCGCAGTGTTGGCTCTCAGTTCGGCGCTCCAGCGCCCGATCGCCCCTGCGGCCTCTGAGTGGAGCGCCCTACCGTAACCAATTTGGGAAGCCATATTGATCGCCGCTCCTAGACTGCCTTGAGATGCTAATTCCGCAGCTCGATCCAGAATCGGACGATCTTGAGCAACTTGCAGTTCGCTCACCCACTCATAGACATTATCCTGAGCTTTAGCGTAAAGAGTCCTACCGCTCTTAATTTCCGAAGCTTTTTCAATAGCCGCGCTCAGTTTTCCTTGCTTAGCCAGGGCGATAGCATCATCCAAAAAAGGCTGATCTTGCATAATTTCTATGCGTTTCGTCCACTGAGCCAAGAGAGTTTGCGCCTCTACTCTGCGGGGACGGTTTTGAGAGATCAGAAGTACCTGACCGATGCCTTCCTTAAGTCCTTCAACCGTTCCCGGTGCTGCCAACTGCTTCGCCAGGTTCACAAAAGATTGGTCTTCAATCCGCTGAATTTCCCGGCGCCAAGTAGCCACCAATGTTTGAGCATGAACCCGCCGCGGCTGTTTGGGTCCGATGGTTTGCGCTTGCTCGATCGCTACCTGAAACGCTCCTATCTGACCGAAACTGGCGATCGTGCTCGCCATTTCCAGCCGCACCAAATCTTGAAACTGCACCTGCAAATTTTCAATTTGAACTTGAGCCTGCTTGTACAGAGGGCGGCCCGGAGCAATTTGGCTAGCAGCCCCGCGCCCTTCGAGCAAAGTAAAAATGTGTTGCGCCAGCGGTGTTGATACCGACTGGTTCCACATCACCGCTTGAGCCCTACCCAACTGCATCAAATCTTGAGCTTCCGCAAACAGTGGCGAATTCTGCGGCACCACAGAAGCAGCCTCGATCGCCCCCGGCAGGTCTTTCGCCCCCAACCGCTTATTTGCCATTGCCAGCAAAGTCCGGCTCCAGCCCTCAATTTCCTTCTCAGCTTTAGCCCGGGCAAAAAGCTGCGAGTCAATTTTGCGAGCCAGGACGATCGCCTCAGCGAACTTTTGCGGAGTTCCGTCCTGCGCCAAATTTCTCGCCTCTTGCAACCGCTGCCAGCCGTTTCTTTCCATAGAAATCTGCTGGATCAGCTCGTTGTAACGCTTCTGACTCCAGAAAATATTTTCCAGCTTGAACAGAGCTTGAGCGTAATCCCAGGCTTTCTTTAAATCCTCACTTTTCAAAGCTGTTAGGGCTGTATCGTAGAGTTTTTGACCCTCCTGCCAATTTTTTTCCCAAGCAGTCACAGCCTCCTGTACCTCTGGGTAAGACGGACTGGTTTTGGGAATTTTCGCCACAATCGCCAAAGCGCCCTTCAAATCGCCCAGCTCAATTTTTGCCCTGGCAAATCGGAGCATGGCTTTCGACCATTCCCCGATCAAATGTTGACCTTGCGAGTATAGCGGGTGTTCTTGTGGCCAAGCCTGCACCAGTGCTATTGCCGATTCTAGTTGTTCTAGCTTGCCCGATTTAGCGGCTTGCTGAGCGCAGTAGAGTCGCTCTCCGTCCGCCGCCAATGGCGACAGTTGCTGGCAATTAGGCGGCGGTGGCATCGTCAGCAACCACAGAAATGCAGCGGCACCGGTTACACCAAATCCCACCAGGAGACTCAGCCAGATCAGTTGCCACTGCCAAAAAGTTCTTTTGCCCTCAATCGGCAACGCTTGGTTAGAGGAACTCGCATCGTCTGTCGCCGCTGCACTCAACTGTGCGATCGGTTTGGGGGATGGGTTGTATTGCGGTGGTGTGTGGAATTGGTCAGATTGTCGTCTCGCCATTACTTCAGCCTGTCCTGTAATGCGCTCTCTGCGTGACACTCCCACATCAAATCATAGATTCGATGTGGGTTTCTGACTCCTGTTAAGGAGATCGAGAACTTCCTTCAAGGTACTGGCAATTTTTCCCTCTACGGCGTTTTATAGTCAGGCTCATGTCCAGCCCCACTTTTTGCTTCTGAGCATTTTCGGCTCAAGAAGCACGTAAATCATACCAGTTATCGAACAATTATTCACTGCTTCCGGGTGCAGTTGAGCTAAAAAAACAGTAGAAACCCCCGTCAGTCGAGCGATTTGAGATTTGAGATTTGACTCCACAGATACATTTGGGAGTGGTATGGAAGTTGCTATACAAAATTTCGTCCGATTCCAGCGCACTCAAAAATAAAGCGAGTATTAAACCTGGTTTTGTCTCAACTTGATACCTGTAGCGGGTATAACAAATTTTTTTGCTGAGTTCTCAATTTTATTTCCCGATCGCCCAAACAGCCGATCGAGTTTCACCAAAAAACGAGAGGGAAGCCCCGGGCTAACGACATGGGGAGGAACTCGGTAGCGGTTTCAACCGCCTTCAACATTTATTTACGCAACTCATTGAAAGGTTTTGTTATAATTAGATTAGCAAGTAAAACAACCATCTACGTGTTGAAGCATTCTAGTATCGGAGAAATCCCGGCACAGTGAGCCACCACACTCCTTAAGGAGTAGTAAGCCTGTATAACTGACAAATAATGGCAGAATGTGAAGCGTACCTATCTGGCGTTGTGATGGACTATGAAAGCAAACAATTTAAAAGTAAGCGCAATTGCAATACCTTTTGTACTGGTAGTTGTTTTGAGCGTATAGAGGTGCTTTGATAACGCCTTTGAGAGTTCTCGGATTCATTCAAGAATCCCCGTGGCTTCAGCCCTGGGGAGTATCAATACTTAAATTATTTTATACCTCAAACAGCCCTAGCAAAAATATCCATCTTGCTTTTAACCAAGGCTGCCTCATCGTTTACGAAGCCTTTGGTGTATCGCTAACAGTCGATGCGCCCAAGGCGGACTCTGGCGATCGATATCCGTAGAAATCTATCCGGTAGTCTACAATTTTGACACCAGTTTGCTGTTGGATTTGTTCAATCAAGTCGATCGGCAATTCCACATGAACGTCGAGAATCTGAGCCGTATCCAGACAATTGACATGAGAGTGAGAGTCGCTGACATTCCCGTACAAGCGTCCCTCCGATCGTTCGATGCACTCAATAATCCCTTCTCTCGACAAAGCGTCCAGATTTTGATAAACAGAAGTATGACCGATCCCCTTGGCTTGTTGGTTCAGGCGATCGTAAATTTCGCGAGCCGAGAGATGTTCTTTGGCATCCCACAAAAGCTCTAGAATAAATCGACGCTGGCGGCTCAAGCGCATTCCCATCGCCTGACAGCGGTTTAAAGCATCTTCTAATGAACGAATTGGTTTCACAGCTACCGCCTTCTAAAGCCTGCTCGATTTTTTATTCTGGTACAAAGCATTGCACGCCGACCCCATATCCACTAATTCTAACGCAGGGTTGCCCAACAGTAGAAGCTAGAGGGCAAAAATCTTGAACAAGTGAATTTTTTCGAGTTGCTGCTCAACTCAGGCTGCCAGCACGCACCCAAAAATTCTCCGCTTCAAAAATATTGCTTTGACTCTATCTTCTACTGAAACAACTGCTAGGAAGAGGATTTGATGGCGTGAACCAGTAACTTGGCAATTTCCGAGAGTTGCTTTTTGTTAAAGGTTTTGAGCAAAAGCCTGACTAACGCCTTCGGTTCGGCGGGAAGAGCTACTTGCTTCGACGCTGCTGCTGGGGCTGCTGGAGCTGCTGGGGCTGCTGGAACTGTTGGTTTTGGGCTTGCTGCCAAAAGTAGCAAATTTTTACTCGGAGCGATCGTCTTGACTTTCCCCCCTTGCACCAAATCCCCAGCCTCCTTGAGTTCTTTGATCACCAACGGAGCTAAGACTTTATAAGAGTTTTTCGGATTAACGATCGCCCCTCTAGCAGTTTTAACTAAATTTTGCCAAGACTCAAATTTAGCTCCCAACTTATAGAGTCGAACGCACACAGCCGCCAACTCCTGACGACTAGCAGCCGATTCTTTCTGCTTGAACACCTGCAACATCTCTTTCAGTAAAACCATGACTTCACCAGCAAAATTCGCCGGCGTCGCCCCCGCTGTTTGAGCCACCCCGGGCGCGCGAGATCCAGCAGTAGGAACCGGCTGAACTTTGCCCGCAGCCAAGTTGTTGAGATGAGTTTCCAGTTGAGCAAAAACAGGCATCACCTGCTGGACGAGTTTTTCTCCCTCTTCATTCCTCAACCCGAAAGGCCCTTCCAGTCGCTTCAGCAAGTCTTTAAGCGTATCAACTCCCTTTAAGAATAGGGATTCTGCCGTTTGGTCAACCTGCTTGACGGGCCCGTCCTTGAGCACCTTAAAACAATCTTCCAAGCGGTGAGCGGTTGTTTTAATACTATCCAAGCCAAGCATAGCCGCCCCTCCTTTCACCGAGTGGGCGGCGCGAAACATCTCTTGGAGGCTTTCGGGGTCTTTCATCGTGGACTTCAAATCCACCAAACCATTTTCTAGAGTATCGAGGTGCTCCTTAGCCTCCTCTATAAACAAACGCATTATTCGGTCTTGCTGATCTGACACGACAGTCCTCCTAACAATCTCAGCACCCTCCAGAAAGCACCCTCTTCGTGGGAGGAAACACGACTCCTGCCAAAAGTCAGAAGATCCCATGCCAAATATTCTAGCCTGCCTCTTGTGACAGACTGACAATACTCCTGTCTGGGCGGTTTTAGCTCTCTTTCCTGGTGCGCTGGAGATTGATCTTAGAGTTCTGAGGGAGTGTCTGGAGCGATTTCGATGCCCATTCCTGGTTTGATCATCTGCTGATCCGTAATCAAGTCGCTCAATTCCTTGACTTCGACACCGATGTTTTGGCAAGCCTGTTTCAGTTCCTGCTCGAAGGTGTTGAGATCGCTCCCGTAGCCGCAAAGCTGGGCGGCGGTGGCGATTCCTTGTTGGGCGTTGGCTTTGGCGCAGTCGATCAATTCAATACCTTTGAGGGGTTGGGAGGATGCCATAATGTCAAACCACAATTTTTCTTTTTTTCCACTGTACCTAGAACGTTGAGGTCGATCGATCTATCGAAAGGCATGAAAAATCCTGTCCGTGTCGCGTGTTACCAATTGATTATTGTGTGGGATTTCCTGGCAAGATAGCAGTAGTTGGCATTTTCTAACCATTACTAGGCTAGATTTCTGTGAGAAATGTTTCCAAATCTCAAATGCAGTGGGTGTGGAGCGTCCGGCACCGCTTGTTTGCGTCTGTTCTGTTCGCTATAGCAGTCGCTGTTTTCCTGCCGCCTCACTATTTCCTCCTGACTCGGATGCTGTGCATTTGGAACGCGGGCGCTGTCAGTTTCCTGATTTTGACTTGGATGCTGATGCTGCAAGGCACTCCCGAACTGATGCGCCACAACGCTCAGCAGTTGGACGCTGGCCGCTTGGCTATCTTAAGTACGATCATGGCAGCGGCTTGTGCTAGCTTATTGGCGATCGTCTTCCTGCTGCGCGATACCAAAGGCTTGCCCCCAAATTTACTATTTCTGCACTTAGGGCTTTCTGTGCTGACAATTGTTGGCTCTTGGATGCAAGTCCACACTATTTTTACGATGCACTATGCCCACAGCTACTACGGAAACCGCAGCAAGCAGCACGGCAGCTACTCGCAGGCGAATGGTTTGGATTTTCCGGGCGATGAGGAACCAGACTACAAAGATTTTTTATATTTCTCCTTTGGGATTGGGATGACTTGCCAAGTTGCAGACGTGCAGATTACTTCTCGTTCCATGAGGTATCTCGTGCTTTTTCACAGCGTGCTCTCGTTCTTTTTTAACACGGCTATTTTGGCGATGAGCGTCAATATTATTGCGGGATTGAGTTGATAGGATTCAGTAGCAGATGCTGCGTTTTTTTGTTGATTGGCGATCGGATCTTGTTTTAGGGCGCTGCTTATTGCCCGAATTCCAGAGTGAGACGCAAGAAAGTCAGGCTAATCACCAAATTTTGCCTAACTCAATATAAAATGTTAGTGCTCACGATCAAGTTAGGGTGAGGTTAGAGATAAAAACAAGCTAAAAACAGCTTGGTGTAATACTCTAAGGATACCTATGAAAGCCCTACAGATTCTCTGTAGTAAATCTAAAGTTATCTACTAACTGCTCAAAAAACATCTCAGGACTAAAAGAATACGACTCTTGAACTAGAGATTTATTCTTCAGTTTAATTGTTTGCTCAATTCTGAGCATAGAATTGAAATAGCACTTATGAAGAGAATCTTCTTGAATATAACCCAATAAATCTTCTGCCTTTAATTGGTCTTCCTTCCATAGTTTAAATTTGATAATGCTCTTCTTACCTGCATTTTGGTCATAAATATTATATGAATTAAGTAGAATTTCTCCTTTAGAGATGATGTAACAAAGCTCCCGGATTGGTCTGACGCTATGCCCTTGTTCACGTAAACCTGAAAACATTCGATTTCCCATGACAATACATGAACATAATTGGGATGGCAAATTAGGCTGTGTTTTAATCTTCCTTGCTAAATACGCTCTGAAAGGTTCTTGCTGCCATAAATCTTGGAAGCGAGTCAATTGAGTTGCGGCTTTCTGAATGCAATCATAAGTGGTTCTCAATTCAAATACATTACAAGGATGCAAGGAGTTTTTGCATTCAAATACAAATAGGCAGTTATCTACAACAGCTAAGACATCTACGTCGCCTTCAATGCCCTTAAAAGAATATTTTAAGTTGGTTTCAAATATTGATGATGCTGGCTTTAAGCATCTCTCCATCTCTCGAACAATTGGATCTTCAAATGATTCTGAATCAAATCTCAAATTAATTGATTGAAGAATGTTTCTACAAAGATCAGAGTTAGTTAAAATTCCCAGAGGTAAAAGTATCCAATCTTCAACATTAATAAATGGGTACGTTTGTAAATCAAATCTCTTCTTGCTTTCTAATCTCCAAGTAAATAACTCAAAAATTTCTTTTGCCTTTTGTTCTCCCAAAAAACTAGCCAATAAATCTTTGAGTTTATTGGCTTGTAAAACAGGCATAGAGCGCCAAAATAACTTAGACTTAAAGAGATTATTAGAGTCTATATACTCCGTAAGAACAAATAACATAAATGCAAATAACCGTTGTACTTTAATGATGTCGAATAATGATAAGCTTTGGGAAACTGGGATTTCATTTACTTTTTTAAAGTCAATAAATAAATTATTTTCAAGTTCTTTAAGAATCATCTCTTCTTCCATAAAAAGACTGTTAGTGTCCAAAAAATTACTTAAGTTTTGAGGGGGAAATTGCATGACAATTCGTTTTAAAGGACTGTCTATAATCTTAAATGTAGAGTCTTTAAACTTTTGATAATACGTCTTTGAAAATTCCAATATAGAGGGGTATTTTTCTGTTATTTCTGATAATTCTGACAAAGACTCAAACGAGTTAGCACTCTCTTGCATTGATTGTCTTATGTAGCCGAGACAACGGCTCATCTCAAACTTTGGGTCAGGTGCTTTTATAATAATTTTTGCATCAGTTTGTGTAACTGTATAACCAAAACGATCTACAAGCACTTCAGACTCTTTAAAAACAAATAATTTGTTAAAATCCTCTAATTTGGTAAGGTAATATTCATCGTTTAAGCGTTTTTCATTGACTTTATCAATATTTGATTTTTCTATAACATTTTTGTCATGGCTATGATAAAGATATAAAGAAAAGGCTAAAGCTAGCTCTTCCTTACATACAGAGTAGCGATTAGCGCGGTCTTGTTGAAGACCATAAAGTGGCCAGAACAATGAATCAACTGCAACTAGGTAACTTTTCATCTCAAGATCATCAACCTCTTTAAGTAAAACCTTAAATAAGGTTTGAATATTTCTTGAGATGGAAAGAAGCGATTTTATAGATTCAAAGTAAACTTGGCTATCCTGGCTGATGTTTATTTTCCCAGTTTCATTTATCAAAGAATTAAGTATCTGAGATTGGAAATCATAGTTTGAGCATCGAAGTACACCAATTTTTCGTAGTTGACCTACAAATTCCGCCTCACTTTGTTGTAATCCCGCTCGAAATAAGTCTAAGGCTAGCTTTTGATCTCTGTCTGAGATGGCTTGCTTTAAATTCTGTGCAATTTGCTCAATCTGCTTTTTACTTTTCATTAATTAACTGGTATGATTTTTGTTAGTCATCTATTTTAATATTTTACGTGCTATTTACTAAGTAGTTGTGCAGAATTAATTACACATAATATCGCCTGAAAGCCTTACAGCGTAAAGAGTCTTTATGTAATTAATTTGGTTTGGTTACTTACTGTAGTTTAGACTAAATAAAGATGAGAACGGTGGCAAAAGAAGAACTAGAGCCACCGCGCCGGGAGAGAATGA
>NZ_JAUBVX010000071.1:0-28191 GCF_036706065.1 Microcoleus sp. A2-C3
CCTCATTCTCTCCCGGCGCGGTGGCTCTAGTTCTTCTTTTGCCACCGTTCTCATCTTTAGTTAGTCTAAACTACAGTGAGGATGGTGATGTCAGGTTATCTATAGCTAGGGACTAGGGGCTAGGGGAAGAGAGTAAGAGGGGAAAAGGGGAAGAGGGGAATATAATCAATGGTTTCAGCCATAAGCAAACGTCTTAACCACCTTGGCGGTTGCTATAACAAACGACCAAGCTCAAGATTAAATATCGTTTCTTCAATAAAAAAAGGTGACAATTGTGAAAGATGACTTAAATTTTCATATAATAACTGCACTAGAAATGCCGAACTTTTATGAAAGAAGTATAGCTTTCTTCGAGCAAGCCTGGTCTGGAGTATTCCCGCATGACTTTGATGGCGACAAAGATTCCTTTGCTTTATATCAGGTCTATCCAGAGTATCGGTATGCACTAATAGAAACAGCTACGCAGCAGATGATTGCTCTTGGAAATTGTGTTCCCGTAGTATGGGAAGGAAACTTTGAACGGTTGCCAGATGAAGGTGTTACATGGGCGATGACTCAGGCGCTTGCCGACCATTCACAAGGTAATCAACCTAATATTTTATGTGCTCTCGCCATTACCGTCATACCCGAATATCGCGGTAGGCAAATAAGCAGTTTTATGCTCCAACAGATGAAGAAAATAGCTCAAGATCGCAAGCTTGCTTCGCTGATTGTTCCTGCGCGTCCAACCCTGAAACATCTCTATCCTCTCACGCCTATGGAGCGCTATATCACTTGGCAGAATGAACACGGTCTTCCCTTCGATCCTTGGCTACGTACTCATATTAGGAACGGAGCTAACCTGGTTCGTATTTGCCCTAAAAGTGCAAGTATTATCGATACTATTAGTAATTGGGAAGCCAGAGTGAATATGCGTTTTCCAGAAACAGGTGATTATATTATTCCTGGAGGATTATTACCCCTAAAAATTGACTATACCAACAATCAAGGGTCTTACATAGAACCAAATGTTTGGATGTACTACAATTTGGCTTAACTGATTTGAAATATCTCCAATTCATCAGGGGCATCGCGACTCGCATACGCATCAAGATTTATACCTTTGCCATGCAGATTCTACAATTTCACCAATCAGTTCTGTATATTCTATTCCAGCCAGACGCGCCATAATAATCAGATCCGCTCGAATCGGGTGCAATCCCGATAAAGGATTCACTTCCAAAAACTGCAATTCACCACTCGCGTCGCAGCGCAACTCAATTCGAGAGGCATCCAGACAACCCAGACAGCGGTAAACATCCAGCGCTAATTGCCTTGCTTGTGCGGCTAGAGGTTCGGGGTCTGTCAGCAACCTATAGGATACTCGATCGATATATTCATCTTTATTCAGGGCTGTGTAGGCAGCGGTTTCTGCTTTTTCGGTAAAAATTATTTCCATCACGCCGATTACTCTAGCTTGATTACCGTTACCGACAATACCCACCGCGATTTCCCTACCGGGAAGAAAAGTTTCTATCAGAACGGGTTGATTGAATTCTTCCTGTAGCGCTTGATATACTGTAACTAAATCTTGGCGTTCTTTGACTAGGGATTTTCCTGTTATCCCTTTAGAACTTCCTTCCGCGATCGGTTTTAGGAATAAAGGCATGGGAAGGGATACTGCCGCCGCCTCTGCGGGCGTACTCACCATTGCAAACGGTGCTGTCGGTAGACCGAAATCCCGAACTACGCGCTTAGTCAGCGCCTTATCAAGGGTCAGGGCGCAAGTAAGCGGGTCGGAAAAGGTATAGGGTTGTGCGAATAATTCGCAGACTGCTGGGACTTGTGCTTCGCGAGAGCGACCTTTGAGTCCTTCCGCCATGTTGAAAATCAAATCCCAGCGATCGCCCTTTGCTAACCTAAGAGTAAGTTCTCTACCATTGCCGATTCGTTCAACTTTGTGACCCAAACCGCAGAGCGTATTTTCTAGCCCGATGATGGTTTCTTCATCCTCGAAATCCATGACATCGGTGGCGCTCAAACCGCTCTGAAGATACTCTTCCTTAATGTCATAACACAAACCAATAAAAAGCCCCATACTGTCCAATTTTCTGTTTTTAAATTTTTGCCAAAATCATAACGAACAGATAAGTTAAGCTGTTCAACATTTAAAATAGATTGTAGGGTGCGTCAGTAATAAGCGTTTCCCTTATAAGCGTAAGTGTTCTAGCTGACGCACCCGCGCTTCCCTTGTTAGTCGTTTAAATGCGTAACAGCTTATTGTGCTAAAAATAATAGTCTTCCAGCCAACCTGTGCGTCGCACATCAAGCGTCACACAGTGAAACCCTCCTCCTAATGTCCTCGCGTGTCTTAGTTGCAACGGTATAACATCAACACCACGCTTCTCAAGTTCTCTGATTAGCGGAGTTTGAGCTTTATCAACAATTGCGAGATTCGGATTCACCATCAGGAGGTTCATCCCAATCCACTTCGTGGCAAGACAGGTACTTTTATAACAACCAATATCAACAATATCATCTAAATAGATGACATCCCACCCTGTGAATAACTCTGGTAGATTGTGTTGACTAACTCGTTCGGCGTTAACTACAACTAAACCAGGGTGAATAGGTACAATTGTGGTGTCTACATGAGTTCCAGAGTAAATATTATCACAAGTATGTATTCTATAATCTTCACCCAAAACAGTTTGAAGCCATAACGCCCCGCATTGATTCCCGGTGTCTGAGATTAGGTAGAAAATATCTCGCCCTAAACGCAATATATTCGCGGCATCAAATATCGGCTCATAGTCTTTGATTGCCAAAGCACTCGCATCTAGAACATTGTAAATTTCATTACTTAGCCTCGGTTTAGGAGCGGAAATCCATTTAGCTCCACTTTGCAAATAATCTATTAGGATAGTTTTGTACGATCGCGATTCAAAAAAACGGCAACGGAGTGCCATAGGAGCTTCAATAATCCAAGTCCCCACTGTCACCAAAAGGTCTCTGGGACAATAGTTTGATTGACCATCTGATTGCCAATCTGGAGTGGCAAACTTGACAGAATGATCTGCTATGTCAGGTCGCCGGACGGTCACACCAAGATTTTGAAGTGTTTGTACAAGTTCCTCCAGGTCTTCTTCAGTTTCTTCAATTACTTGATTGTCATAGGGGCCAGAGGGAATGTCCTGCATACTGCCATATTCTTCTAGGTATTCAACAGCAAACAGCCCTGGGTCGGGGCAGGCAATGCGTGCATTTGTTGCACGTCCCACAATAATTTCTTCGAGGGAATCCCACTCGTTAAACACGCTGACTTTACTCATCTGTTTATAGTACAGTGAATTTCTTTTTTAGAAAAATCTTTCAATCTGGCAACATCCGTAGTGAAGATTGAAGCAAGTCCTTTAGTAATACTCATTGCTATACTGGATCTAAATAAGTGTACGTCTTGCCTTCCCAATTACGCACAGTAGTTTTGCCGTTCTCGTAAGCAATTAGGGTGTCAGCTTGAATTGGCACTTTGCCACCACCACCAGGAGCATCAATTACATAGGTTGGCACCGCGTACCCAGTGGTATGACCGCGCAGTTTAGATATTAGATCGATACCTGTTTGGACGCTCGTCCGCAGATGTGCAGTACCCACAACAGGGTCGCATTGGTAGAGATAGTAAGGTCGCACGCGCAGTTTGAGCAAACCGTGAAACAGATTCTTGAGCGCTTCTTCGGAGTCGTTCACACCCTTGAGCAGCACCGTCTGACTGCCTAGAGGAATGCCACCATCAGCGAGCAGATCGCAAGCTTGCGCCACTTCCGGGGTAAGTTCCCGCACATGACAAAAGTGAACGGACAGCCACACGCGATGCTTGCGAAGCACTGCAACCAGTTCCGGTGTAATTCGCTGTGGCAAGAAACTCGGCACGCGGGAACCAATACGCACAAACTCTATGTGGGGAATAGCACGCAACCGCCCAAGTAAGTTGTCTAAAGGTTCATCAGACATTAGTAGCGGATCGCCACCGGAAATTAGCACGTCCCGCACCTCGGTGTGTGCCTCTAGATAGGCGACGATCGCATCCAACCGCCGCGTCACTGGGTACATCTCACCTTGGCTGACTAAACGTGATCGCGTACAGTATCGGCAGTAAGCAGCGCAAGTGTCTAGGGCAAGCAGTAACACCCGATCGGGGTAGCGGTGTACCAGTCCGGGTACTGGGCTGTCGTGGTCTTCGCTGCATGGGTCTACCATATCTGCGGGATCGATTGTCAGTTCTTCCTCCCTTGGCAACACCTGCAACCGCAGGGGGCAAAGGGGATCTTCCGGGTCAAGCAGCGACGCAAAGTGCGGTGTCACAGCTACAGCAAACTTTTCTGGGGCGATCGAAAGTCCTCGTTGTTCGGCGGAAGCGAGCTGTAGCAAACCTTGAAAGTGTTCCAGCTTGCACAACCGATGCCGCATTTGCCAGCGCCAGTCTTTCCAGCGATCGGGGTCGTAAGATTCACCGAAAATCTGGCAAATTTCCTCACGTCGGGATGATGTATCTATCAGACCTTTATCTAATAAAGCGTTTTCGATCATTTTGTCCTTAGTTATAGAGTCCTCTTAAATCTCGGCAAACTAACACACCAATGGCGATTGTGTGGCAAAGACTTCCGATACTCTGATAGATGTACCTGGTGTTGACACTTACATGAAGATGGGTGCAAAATACCGATTAGTATCCAGGTACTGTGACGTGGTTAATTACAATTGCGGAAGCTTGGTCTGAGTTTGGGGTTTGCTGTTGAGACAGACGCGGGATAAATGTCTCACGGGGCGATCGCCCTGCTGACTCTTCAATTAAATCAGGTTTAGGAGCGATCGCCTTCGCAATACTTCGGACAGTTTTTTCAAGCCTCTGTAAGCTTTACAGTGCAAGCCTTCGCATTTTTAATCTTTTTTTCAAACTTAAGGCTAAACTTAAACTTTGAAAAAATAGTCCACACTAGAGCCAGTATGGGTTTCAGATATTCGATCATGCCTAAAACTGTCCGAAGTATTGCTTCGGGCAATTAAAATATAGGGGAGTTGCGATCCCTCTCTCTGTAAATTGGATTTAACTCGAATTTGGTATCATTGTCAAGATGTGCCATGCCAAAATATAAAACTATGCGGTCGCTATTAATGGTAATGGACTTTAGCAGAAAAACGAGACGAAAGCCCCTAGCTTCAGATATGGGGATGAAGTCAGGCGCGGTTTCAACCGCCTTGAAATTAATTTCCCAATCTTCCTGATTGTTTAGTATACTATGATATAGTAAAGTAAGAATACAAAGGAAGAATAATGAAAGGGCGTTATCAATACAGATTCTATCCGACAATTGAACAAAGAATTAGCTTAGCTAAGTTGTTTGGCTGTGTTCGGGTAGTCTGGAATGATGCCCTAAGAATTTGCAAACAGTCAGACAAAAAACCCAGCTCTGCCGAATTGCAGAAAGTAGTTTTAACTTTAGCTAAAAAGACAGTAGAAAGAGAATGGTTGGGAGAAGTTTCGGCTATCCCTCTACAACAATCTGTCTCAGATTTAGAGACTGCGTTTAGCAATTTCTTCAAGTCCTGCACAGGGAAAAGAAAAGGAAAAAAAGTCGGCTATCCTAAGTTCAAAAAAAAGACAAACAGCCAATCAGCAAGGTTAACGCGCAACGGTTTTGTATTGAGAGGTAATGAGGTTTATCTGGCAAAAATAGGGGACGTATTTCCCGTTTGGTCTAGAAAACTGCCATCTCTACCCAGTTCTGTAACAATAATCAAGGATTGTGCAAACAGATACTTTCTAAGCTTTGTTGTAGAAGTTTTGCCCATCTATATCGAGGCTAAGAACCAAAGCATCGGTATAGATTTGGGCATTAAAACCTTCGCTGCAATGAGTGATGGTACAAACGCACAAAGTCCAAACTACAAGGTGCTAGACCGCAAAATTCGTAGGTTGCAGCGTAAATTTGCCCGCCAAGTTCAAACCTCAAAACGTCGGAATAAAACTAGGCTGAAAATTGCCAAACTGCACAACCAAATTGCTGATACCCGAAAAGACTTTTTGCACAAACTATCGACTAAGTTGGTGAGTGAAAACCAAACAATCATCTTAGAAGATTTAAACGTAGCAGGCATGGTTAAAAACCGGAAATTGTCACGGGCAATCAGTCAGCAAGGATGGGGAGAATTCAGAACGCTTTGTGAGGGCAAATCTGAGAAGTATGGCAGAGAATTTAAGGTAATTTCTCGATGGGAACCTACCTCTCAGACTTGCTCAGACTGCGGGTTTAGATGGGGCAAAATCAGCCTTTCTGTTCGCTCTATTCAATGTCTGAATTGTGGGGCTAAACACGATCGCGATCTAAACGCGGCCAAAAACATAGAAAAAGTCGGGATGGGGCATCGCCACGACTCTAAACGGGCACAGAGCTTGAGTAAAACTACTTCGGTAGTATCGGGCGATGAAGTGCTAAGCCTAAACCTATCTAATTTCTTTTAGTCTAGGTTTAGAATCCCCTCGCCTTTAGGCATGGGGAGTATGTCAATTTCCTCCTATTTATTGTGGCAATGGCATCTTGGCTGTCTCCAAAAGCCCAGCTTTAACCAGCTTTTCCCCCATCCGGTGAAACTTCCCGCTAAATTAAAGAAGGTAAAAATCATTCACGCCCCACCAAGGAGATCCCATGCCCCGCGTCAGAGCACCAGAATTCCCCGTAAAATACCCCTGGCTTAACACCGAGAAACCTTTATCCATTGCATCGTTAAAAGGGCGCGTCGTCCTCCTAGACTTCTGGACGTACTGCTGCATCAACTGCTTGCACGTCCTCCCAGACTTAAAATACCTCGAACAAAAATATAAAGATTCCCTGACAGTTATCGGCGTGCACTCGGCTAAGTTTGAAAACGAAAAAGAAGTAGAAAATATCCGTCAAGCTATCCTCCGCTACGATATTGAACATCCGGTAATTGTAGACAGCGGCATGAAAGTTTGGCAAAGCTACGCTGTTCGCGCTTGGCCGACTTTAATGGTGATCGATCCCGAAAGTTATGTCGTCGGCTTTGTTTCCGGCGAGGGCAATAGAGAAGCACTTGACCAGTTAGTTGGCAAGTTAATTACTGAATATAAGGATAAAAATGCGATCGCCTTTAAAGAACTTCGTTTCAGTTTAGAAAAACAGCGCAAACCTCTGTCAACTCCCTTGGCTTTTCCCGGTAAAGTGCTGGCATTTGCCATTACTTCAACGGAGGCAAAACAGCTTCACCAACATGAGGCGCTTTTGGGCGAAATGACTGAGGACAATCAATCTGTAGATGAAACTGTACTGCCGGGGCCTGCGAACTCTGTTCAACAAAGCTTGGTCGGTTCTTGCTTGTTTGTTGCAGATTCTGGACACAATCGAATTGTTGTCAGTAGTACCGAAGGTGAGGTGTTGCACGTCATTGGTACTGGGAAACCGGGTTTAACTGATGGCAACTTTGAAGAGGCTGAGTTTTTTGCTCCTCAAGGTATGGCTTTTGATGCAGAAAGTCAAATTCTCTATGTTGCTGATACGGAAAATCACGCTCTCAGAACGATCGACTTTACGACTCAACGGGTGCAAACTGTTGCTGGTACTGGCGAACAAAGTCAGGAAATTTCACCTCGTAGTGGCAAGGCTTTAGAGACGCAATTGAATTCGCCTTGGGATTTAGAAAGAGTTGGCGAGCGACTTTTTATCGCTATGGCGGGCTCGCACCAAATTTGGGAGATGCAGTTAGATACTGGTACGATCGGCACTTATGCGGGTATTGGTCGAGAATCCTGTGTTGATGGGAATCTGGCAGAATCTGCTTTTTCGCAGCCCAGCGGCCTGGCTACGGATCGATTGGAGTTGTTTGTGGCTGACAGCGAAATTAGTTCGATTCGGGCTGTTGGTATTGATGAAGATCCAAAGGTTCGTACTGTCTGCGGTAGTGGTGAATTGTTTGGTTTTGGGGATAAAGATGGCCGCGGTGATGAAGTCAGGTTGCAGCACTGTTTAGGTGTTGAATATGCTCAAAATTATCTGTGGGTTGCTGATACTTATAATCACAAAATTAAGCGGATTGACCACCGGGGGGGTACCTGTATCACGATGATTGGAGATGGTAAAGCAGGTTTGGTTGATGCTACGGGTCTCAAGGCTCGATTTTTTGAACCTTCTGGCTTAAGTGCGATCGGGTCTCATTTGTTTGTTGCTGATACGAACAATCATGCTATTCGGCGAGTTGAGTTGGATACGCTGGAGGTCACAACTTTAGATTTCGCCGATTTGTGCGCGCCGGATGTTTGTCTTCCTGGTTGAGATCGGACGTACGGTTGAAACCGCCCGATCTGAAGAAAATTAATAAGATCGGGTGATTTTAACCCTGCACTCTTCAACCCGCGCACCATCCGGGTTTTGTTTGTGTAGACGCGGTTTCAACCGCCTGGTCTTCTAATAATCGCACAAATCTAAAATTCTGAATTGCTCAGCAGCCGCACTATTTTTTCGGTATCGTTCAATTCGCCGACAATTCGCCGCACGGGTTTCGGCCAGATTTTAATCAATGTAGGTGTTGCTGAAATCTGATCTGCTTCAGCTTGTTCGGGATGTTTCAAGACATCGATTACTTTCAATGTGTAGGGGCGATCGAGACATTGCTCTAGGAATTGGTATAAAGTTTCGAGGGTACGTTCGGTGCTGGGGTTGCTCCCGGAAACAAATAGGCGTAAAACGTACCCTTGAGTTGGTGGCGGTGGGGTGAGTGCTGTTGGTTTGGTGGGCGGTAAGAGCGGAGATTGCCGGAAGCGGGAGGGAGGTATGATTGTGGAACTATGGGAGTCCGATCGACCTTGGGCGACCGGAAATTGTACAACTAAATCGTGATTTTCCCAAAGTTCGGGGAATTGTTCATGATAAGTTGCGATCGCCATTGGTTCGCAGATTTCGTCGCTGCGGGCCTCCCAAACCAAGTCCCCAGTGCCAAAAATGGCATTCAGCAGTGTTTGATGTCGCAGCACCAGGGGGTATGCCTCGGCTGCAACCCGCAACTGTAGATCGCTGCGATCGCGCCAGCAGTCAATGGTTGCCGTATAGCAAGGTATCAGAAAATGTGGCGGTTCCGACAAACCGAGTATCTCCTGTAGAGCTACGCACAACTGCAAGTGCCACTGAGTTTGCTTGCGGGGATCTATGCAATAGATTAAGTCTCCCCCTGGTGTAAATAGTGCAATGCCTTTGAAAATTTTCGGCAAAATCGGGCGATCGACCTTCAATAAAGTACACCAATTAAAGTTAACAGTTAACGGTTAACAATTAAAAGTTAACTGTTAACTGTTAACTCTCGATTTTTAAACTCGATTTTTAAACTCGACCTCGGAGCATCTGAGCCATTTCGTTCGGGAACGGCGAGTTTTCTACAGCAAGTTCTTCGGTAATCCGACCTTCTTGATAAAGACCATAAAGCGACTTATTCATCGTCGTCATGCCTTCATAAGTATCTTTGATCATGATTTGATTGATTTCCTCATTCTGCCCTTTCAGAATGTATTCCTTAACCACGTCAGTATTAATCATAACGTCGTGGAAAGCAGCGCGTTTGCCATCTGTGGTTTTGCACAGCAGTTGAGCAATAATCGCCACTAGGGATTCGGAAATTGACACCCGTATGGCGTCCTGTTCTTCTGCCCCGAACATATCCAGAATCCGGTTCAGGGTTTTAACCGCACTGTTGGTGTGCAGGGTTCCTGCAACTAAGTGACCCGTCTGAGAGGCTTTGAGGGCAATTTCCACGGTCTCTCTGTCCCGAATTTCTCCTACTAGCAGCATATCCGGGTCTTGCCGCAGAGCGCCTTTGAGAGCATTAATAAACTTGAGGGTATGCCTGCCGACTTCCCGGTGCTTGATCAAGGATTTTTTGCTTTCGTGTACGAATTCTACCGGGTCTTCGATCGTAATGATGTTGTAGGCTTTATTCTTATTGATGTAATCGATCATCGCGGCCAAGGTGGTAGACTTGCCCGAACCTGTCGGGCCCGTAACCAAAATCAGCCCTTTGTGGAAGCCACATATTTTCTTAAAGACTTCGGGTAGGTTCAATTCCTCCATTGTCAATATTTTGGCAGGAATTAGCCGCAGCACCATCGCCGGGCCTGCCAAGGAGTCCATACAACTGATCCGAATGCGGACAAAGCCGAAGTCGAAAGCGCCGTCAAAGTCTAGGTTTTTTTGGAAAATTTCAATTTCTTCATCGCTCATGCACTCGCTCAGCCAGGCAAAAAATGTATCCAAATCCGTTGGTGGATAGCCAATGTCGCCAATCTCACCGCGCTTGCGGAAGCGGGGAAATTCGTTTACTCCGAGATGAAGATCCGATACTCCTTCTTCTTTGGCTCGGATGACTAGCTCTTTCAAAGTCGGATTTCCACCGCTGTTGGAGCTGGGGTTTTTAGGTGTGGCGAAGGATTGGGGCGCTGGTGCTGCGGGCGCTGGTGCTGGCGGTGGGGGGGCCGGCGGCATTCCTGCTGCTCTGGGAACGCCTGGAGCTGGAGGGCGGGGCAGCCCTGGTGGTGGGGGTGCTCCGGGTAGGGGTGGGCGAGGTGCTGGCGGATGCTGTTGTGTCATATGCGCTACCTTGATTTGCTGAGAAGGCTGACTCGAACAGAGGATTTGTGGAAGTTGCACAATGCCGATCGCCATTGTGCCTCTCTTGCACAAAAGCTTGACTCTTTCGATCAGTCTATCCCAAAAGAAGAGCACACTGCTGCACCCGTAAGGAAATATTCTGCCCCTTGCAGGATGCGAGTCAAATCGAGCTACTATCGAATATGGATTTTTGACATGGGAAATATTTTTTTTCCAGCCAATATTTTACATTCGATCTAAAAGTATAAATTGATACTCAATAAAATTGTTAAGGACTTAAACCGATGAATTCTGTCGATCGGGCTTTTACTCCAGCCCTAGAATTAGCGAAGTCGATCCGCGATCGGGAAGTGTCGCCTCTAGAAATTGTCAATCTGTACTTGGAACGGATCGATCGATTAAACCATCAGCTTGGTAGTTATTTTACAGTAACGGCCGATCGGGCGATCGAACTAGCGACAGCGCAAACCGAACACCTAGCAGGCTTAAACAAGTCAGAGGAATTGCCGCCATTTTTCGGAGTGCCGATCGCGATCAAAGACTTGACACCAGTTGCCGACATTCCCTGTACTTACGGAGTTCAGGCGTTGCACAGTAACATATCTCCCTACAACGAGTCAGTAGTCTGGCGAATCAAAGCAGCCGGATTTAACATTCTGGGCAAAACAGCAACCTCTCAAATCGGCTCATTGCCTTACACCGAGCCCCCAGGTTTCCGGCCCGCGCGCAATCCCTGGAATTTAGGCTACACGCCCGGAGGTTCCAGCGGCGGCTCAGCAGCGGCTGTAGCGGCGGGTTTATGCGCGATCGCCCAAGGTTCAGACGGCGGCGGTTCGATCCGAGGCCCAGCTTCCGCCTGCGGTTTAGTCGGCATCAAACCCTCGCGCGGGCGAGTTTCCTGGGCACCAGTCGGAGATTATCTCAGCGGCATTTCTGCCAACGGCCCTCTCGCGCGTACCGTGGCTGACGCGGCCGCACTTTTAGACGTGATGTCAGGGTACACAACCGGCGATCCGTACTGGCTACCAGACCCAAATCCCACGTTTCTAGAGGCTGCCAGTGAAAAATTGGGCAAGCTGCGAATTGCTTTTTCTACCAATATTGCTCCCGTGGGTGAGGCAGCGCCTGTGTGTCAGCAAGCGGTGCTCGATACCGTAAAATTACTGGCAGATTTGGGTCACGATGTCGAACCGGGATGCCCTGATTTTACGGGTTTAATCGAACCCTTTACAGTAATTTGGCAGTCTGGGGCGGCAGCAAGTGGCATTCCAGGTAAGGTTTTGGAACCGATGAATCGCTGGTTGTTGGAAAGAACTGTTTCTGCTGGAGAATATCTGCGGGCGGTGAATCAAATGCAGGTTATTTCACGGCGGATTGTCGGATTCTTTGAAAATTTTGATGTCTTAGTTTTGCCAACTTATATGCACTCAACCATTGGCATCGGTGAGTGGGCCGATTTGAGTTGTGAGGAAACTTTGCAGCGGATTATTAATTGGGTTGCTCCTTGTCCGCCGTTTAATGCTAGCGGTTTGCCTGCGATCGCACTTCCGGCAATTTTAGATGATAATGGTTTACCCGTGGGCATTCAAATTATCGGGCGGCCGGCAGCGGAAGCAACTTTAATTGCTTTGGCGGCGCAGATGGAAGCAGCAAAACCTTTCCCGGTTTTGGATTTTCAATAGGTTTGTAGTGAGGACTTTAGTCCTCGGATTTAGATAAGGACTAAAGTCCTCACTACAAACCGATATTTTGCGAAGAAACCGGGTCAATTCCGGTCAATCGTAGTTATTAACAATAACAACTGCAATTTTCCCAAAATCCCTCTTTAGATTGATAGATATTTAGAGTTTTTAGGGAAAAATTGGTAGAATTCTGTGCGAATGAATATGTAGGATAAAAATTTATGCTAGGTTCCGGTCCAATTACCGCTCCAGTTCCCGTCTTTCTTGTTCTTTTAGCAATCATGCTAATCGCCCCTTTAGTATTTGAGCGCTTGCGACTACCGGGAATAGTCGGTTTGATTATTGCAGGCGTAATTGTCGGGCCCAACGGTATTAATTTGCTGGAACGAGACGCTACTATGGTTTTGTTAGGAACCGTAGGATTGCTATTTTTGATGTTCCTAGCGGGACTGGAAACTAGCCTCGATGACCTCAAACTAAATGCTGACAAAGCTATCATATTTGGGCTGGCTACTTTTGCCCTACCGATGATATTGGGGACTGGAGCAATGCTGCTATTGGGATATAGCTTGCTGGCTTCTATTTTAGTCGCTTCTTGTTTAGCTACCCATACCCTTTTAGCCCTACCGATTCTGACAAAATTGGGATTGATGCGAACTCAGACTATTACTGCGACTTTGGGCGGGACTTTAATTACAAATGTCTTGGGACTGTTGGTGCTGGCAATTGTTGTTAAAGCTCACAAAGGAAATCTTACTCTCGATTTTTGGCTGTTTCTAATTCCATCTCTTGCTATCTACACTTTTGCTACTTTGTGGGGTGTCCCCAAAATCGGTCGCTGGTTTTTCAAGAAATTCGGTCACGATGAAAACGCCGAATTCATGTTTGTACTGGCTACGCTGTTCTTGGTTTCTTACGCAGCGGAAATGATTCAAATTGAGCCAATTATTGGTGCGTTTCTATCGGGAATTGCCATTACTCAAATTATCCCCAAAATGAGTCCGCTGATGAATCGGATTGAGTTTATTGGGAATACGCTGTTTGTGCCGTTTTTTCTAATTTCTGTGGGGATGTTGATCGATCCGCTAATTTTGGTGAAGCAGCCGCAGTCTTTGTTGGTGGCGGGGGTGATAATTGTAGCAGAATTGTTGAGCAAGTTTTTGGCAGCTTGGATACCGGGGAAAATCTTTGGTTTTAAGTTTCCGAATATTATGGTAATGTTCGGTCTTTCTGCTGCTCAAGCTGCTTCTACTTTGGCTGCAATTACGGTTGCTTTTGAGATTAAATTGGTCGATCGCGTAGTGGTGAACGGCATCATTTTCATGATTTTAGTAACTTGTGTGGCTTCTCCTTGGATTGTATCTCGGTGGGGTCAACAAATGCAGGAGCCGGAGTCTAGTTTGCCGGCTGTTGCTTCGTCCAAGCATTCATGGGGAGATCGAGTTTTAGTACCTGTTGCTAACCCGAATACCGAAGATAATTTGCTACGTTTGGCTTTGATTTTAGCTAAAACAGCTCAGGGAACTTTGCTACCTCTGCATATTTTGTCCGATCGCGGGGAACCAATTTCGCCGGCACAAAAAATGCAGCAAACTCAACTTTTGAGGGCGGCGGAAACTGTGGCTAACGCGGCTGATTGTGCGGTGGAACCGATCGCGAGGATAGATGATGCGATCGATCGCGGAATTCTGCGGAGCGCAACCGAACGCGAGGCTAGTTTAATTGTTTGCGGTTGGAAGGGATTTTCCACGACTCGCGACAATTTTTTTGGCAACATCATTGACAATATAGTGAAGCGATCGCCCGTACCGGTAATGATTGCTCGATTTCCCCATCCTATCCAGAATACAGCCAGAGTTGTTTTGGCGATAACTGACAGCGATTTGACTCGGTTTGGATTTGCGGAAACCGTGGATATTGCTAAGAGTTTAGCAGACGAACTTAAGGCGACTTTGCAAGTGCTGTTAGTGGCGACAAAACGGGAACAAGCTAACAAAAATGCCACTGAGGTAGAAATTCTTTCTGAGATACCGATAAATCGGGTGCGGGGAAATTTTGTCAAGCAGGTTTCGCACCAGTTGTTAGAACATGATTTGCTGATTTTACCAACAATTTATCAGCAGCAGAATTTGTGGGAACAACCGGGAACTCTTAAAGAACCGGAATTGATCGCCCGCGCTCATCAAGATCTTTCGATGCTTGTTGTTTATTTCCCCAAATCTTAATTGACACTCAAGCGGGCTAAAGCCACGCTCGATTCTTGTTTCTACGAATCGACTTGCCGATGCAGAATTACTTCAACATCGGTAGCGGTCAATTCTCCACAAGCGTTTAAGGTATTGCTACCCCAAGTTCCGGTATGCCCTACCGTACTTAATCCCCGACTGAGGATGTTTCTAGCTGCATTATGATCCCTGTCTAAAACACATCCACATCTACAAACGTGCGTTCGTGTTGATAGACTTTTCTTCACAATCGTTCCGCAGTTAGAGCATTCTTGGCTTGTTCCATTAGGTGAAATGGCAATCGTAATTCTTGCGAATACTTTGCCGAAATATTCCATCCAAACTCGAAACATATACCAAGATGCGTCGTTGATCGATTTCGCTAGACAGTGATTCTTCACCATATTTTTAATCCTCAAATCTTCGTAGGCTACACAGTCGTTAGACTGGATTACGCATCTTGCTAATTTCACAGCAAAATCTTTACGTTGTCTACTTATTTTGAGGTGGCGTTTTCCTAGTATCACTCTAGCCCTTTTTCTGTTGTTAGACCCTTTGACGCGCTTTGAAACTCGTCTCTGGGACTTTTTCAACCTACGCTCTCCCTTGCGGAGGAATCGTGGATTTTCAACTGCAATTCCATTGGAGTCGGTGTAGAATTCTTTTAATCCCACATCTAGTCCAATGGCATTTCCAGTGATTTCCACATTTTCGGAATGGTCAACTTGAATACAAAACTGAACGTAGTAGCCGTCTGCACGTTTTACCAATCTGACTCGTTTAATTTGAGTGATTTGGTAGAAATGCAAGTCGCGCGTCCCTTTCAGTTTCAGTTTCCCAATTCCCTGTTTGTCAGTGAAAGTGATAGACTTCCTATTTATCGCCAATTTCCAACCGCTAGTTTTATATTCGACTGAGCGGTTGTCCTTTTGGAACTGTGGAAATCCCTTTTTGCTGGGGGTTTTCTTCTTGCAGTTGTCGTAGAACCGAGAAATCGCAGACCACGATCTTTCTGCACTTGCCTGTCGAGCCATGCTGTTTAGGTCATCACAAAACGGAAATTCTTTCGCTAATACTGCACAGTATTTACTTAGATCGTTTCTATCAATCTTCTCGCTATCCATCCACAAGCGAATTGCTTTGTTTCGGATGAATTGTACTGTTCTAATTGCTTGATCGACAGCATCAAACTGCTGTCGCTTTCCATAAGTTTTGAATTCAAAAACTAGCATGACTTCGACCTCATCACAAGACAATTACGATAACAGAGTTGGCGTAAAGTAGATGCAATTTGTTACAATAGTTTATAAGAAAGACTGAAGGGGACTGAAGTCCCCGCCCGCTTTCATCGAGCGGACTAAAGTCACGCTCGCTTTCCGCATCCCGCTAGTTTTCTTGTAATATTTTAACCGTAGATCGTCTGATCGACCTGCATTCATCTGCGGTTAAAATGCAAGAGAGAGAGTCTATTTTTACAGCGGTTTTACTCTCGCTTGCTGGCTTATCTGAACTGTATTGGATTAGCAGCGACAAGCAAAGTATACTTGAGTTGGATAAATATTCTATCGAGCCGGTTAACCGCAGATTTTAAGCTGATAAACACTGATGGACGCAGATGCTTTCGATCTTGTGTGCGATTGAGTACAAGAGGTATAGTGCAATGGGCTCATCTGTGTTTTTTTTAAGGTTGTGCGATCGTCCTTGTTGGCTTTCGGTTATGGAAGCCCTTCGAGCAAAGCCGATCGCACTAATACAAAAAATTCTACAAAAATTAGATCGCACTTCAACACAATTTCTCGACATCTGAGGCAATTTTTCGGTATCTGAGAGACTTCTGAGAATATAGTGATATAGTTTCTAGTTGAATCAGGCAAAAATGAGCATTAGACCCCATTTAAAATGGTTTTCGTCAATGGTGAGCGTTTGTAGCGCGATCGCGATCGGCACTTTCAGCAGCGTCACATCCTCTGCAAAAGCTGCAGAAACCGTTGTTATCCGCAAAGGTTTTTTAGAATCGTCAATATCCGTTGCAGATTTGCGCGAACTCGCAAAAACCGGCAAAGTACCCGCAAGACTGCAAGCTTACGCCAATCTTCTGTCTGACGCACAGCGGAGTCAAATCTTGGGCGCGCTAAAAGCGAACATCCCCCTCAATGTAGTCGGTTTGAGCAACTTGCTAAATACGCGCATCGGGAGTGCGATCCTGACTGATTTGACTACTGTTATACCGAGGCGCGACGGTGCGGGTGTCCAAGCGCTGCGATCGGCTTTGGTGTTGGGTGCGAACGCGCCGGAAGGCTTATCGGTATTGAGTTTTATAGAATCTTATCCGAGTTCGCGGGTAGTCGTGGATCTCGATCGAGCTTTCTCAGTTTTGGGAAATTTGAACGCGGGTTTTTGGCAAACTCAGCGGTTTATGGCCGCGATCGCACCTCAGTTAGCAGCCACTAAATCCACGTTTAACCCGCCTTTCGACCCTAGCCTACCGGGCCCGAATTCGGTGCAGGTATTGCAGCTAGATTTGAACGATAGCGCCCGCAATCGGCGCATTCCGGTTGATGTCTACTGGTCGAAAGCTGCGACGGCTGACAAACCAACGATCGTCTTTTCTCATGGTTTGGGCTCAGTCCGCACGGATTTGCGCTATTTGGCGGAGCATTTAGCGTCCTACGGCTATGTGGTGGCTGCTTTGGAACATCCGGGAAGCAACGAAACGAACACTAATGCTGCGATCGCGGGTAAGTCTCGGTTATTAGCTCCTCAAGAGTTTTTAGACCGTCCCAAGGACATCAGTTTTGTGCTTGACGAACTGGCAAAATTGAACCAAACCAATGATAATTTGCAGGGGAAAATCGCGATCGAGCGATCGATGATCATTGGCTATTCCTTCGGCGGCGCAACAGCCTTGTCCGTAGCCGGTGCCGAACTGCAATTGAGCGGGCTCAAACAGCGCTGTCAGGGCGATTTGATTGGGTTTAGCTTGGGCGAAGGCATTCAGTGCGCGGCGGCTGGATTGCCCGAAGAACGGTATCAATTGCGGGATGCGAGGATTAAAAGGGCGATCGTCATGAATCCCACAACATCATTACTATTTGGAGAAACAGGTTTAAGTGCAATTCAAATCCCCACATTAATAGTAGCAGGTTCTGCCGACAAAACAACACCAGCCTTAGTCGAACAAATTGCCGGATTCCCCAAAATTCCATCACCCAAATGGCTAGTCGGATTTGTAGGAGGAACCCACTTAAGCGTCAAAGATCCGAGTAAAACCTTAGACCAAGTTGGTAGGCCGAGCACAGTAATTACTGGCGATGAAGTTGTCGGCGACCAAGCCGCGAGCATACGCAATTATATTAAAGTTATCAGTCTGGCAATGGCTGCTCAACTAACAGATGAATCTGACAAATATGCTATTTTTCTAACGCCAGAATACGCACAATTTGCTTCAACAAATGCAATTCCGGTGCGCCTGGTAACAGAAATTTCCCCTGAAACTAATGCAGTCGTGCAAACTTTCATCCAGCAGAGTCATTAGTCATTAGTCAATTGACAGTTGACAGTTGACAGTGGGCAGTGGGCAGTTGGCAGTTGGCAGTTGACAGTTGGCAGTTGGCAGTTGACAGTTGGCAGTTGGCAGTTGACAGTAGTCATTAGTTTGTAGGGTACGAAATTCGCACCAGTTGAGTTTGTAGGGTGCGCATTGTCGGCTAAATGTGGCGAGTACCAACTCAAGAACTGCACCCTATGGTTAGTGAGATTTTTGAGCCGTTGCTGATATTTTTTGTCCGTGCAAGGGCAAAATATAGAAAAGCACTTTTACAAACTCAACTCCCAAACTGCCATGCCTAAAAAAAATGTTATCCCGCTGTTGATTCTGTTTATAGCCCTGTTTACCCTTTACGGTGACAGTTTAACTTTTCTCCCCAAACCAATAAGAGATACCAGCGTAGCAAGTAAAAAGTTCTTCGTCGGGTTGTGGCCAAGTTGGTTGAGACCGAGAGATTTCAACGAACAAAGGGAACGGGATATTGAGAAATTACAAAAAAGTCCTACTCCCAGTCGATAGTTTTGCAAGAAGGAAGAAGGAAGAAGGAAGAAGGAAGAAGGAAGAAGGAAGAAGGGAGCATCTCAGTTATTGTAGGGTGCGTCAGGTCTGAATGTGGCGACCACCTACTCAAGAATTTTCTTCCTGACGCACCCTACGGTTAGTTAGCACTTGAGATTTTGGATTGGACTAAAAATCTCAAATCTCAAATTGATTAACCGTGCTTTTTCAACCAGCTAAACATGGCGCGCAATTCTTTACCAACTTCTTCAATCGGATGCTCTGCTTCCTGACGGCGCATGGAGGTAAAACCAGGTTTCCCGGCTTGGTTTTCGAGAACGAATTCGCGGGCAAATTGGCCGGATTGAATTTCGCTGAGAATTTTCCGCATTTCGGCGCGGGTGTCATCGGTGACGATGCGGGGGCCGCGAGTTAAGTCGCCGTATTCTGCGGTATTGGAGATGCTATCGCGCATTTTGGCGAGGCCTCCTTCTACTACTAAGTCAACGATAAGTTTAACTTCGTGCAAACATTCAAAATAAGCTAATTCTGGTTGATATCCAGCGTCAACTAAGGTTTCAAATCCAGCTTTAATTAAGGCGCTCAAACCGCCGCACAAAACTACTTGTTCGCCAAAAAGATCGGTTTCTGTTTCTTCGCGGAAAGTGGTTTCTAGGATGCCGGCTCTGGTGCCGCCAATACCTTTAGCATAGGCCATTGCCCGATCGCGCGCTTGACCGGAAGCATCTTGATATACTGCAAACAAACTCGGAACACCTTCCCCTTGTTCGTAAGTCCGGCGCACCAAATGTCCGGGGCCTTTGGGCGCTACCATTACTACGTCTACGTCGGCTGGGGGGACAACTTGGCCGAAGTGAATGTTAAAACCGTGAGCAAATGCTAAAACATTTCCTGCTGAAAGGTTCGGTTCGATTTGTTCTTTGTAAATAGTTTTTTGAACTTCATCGGGCAATAAAATCATGATGAAGTCAGCGGCGGCTGCTGCTTTGTCTACCGGGTGAACGGTTAAACCCGCCTCGGTTGCTTTGGCGGCAGACTTGCTACCGGGATACAAACCGACAATGACTTTCATGCCGCTGTCTTTGAGGTTGAGGGCGTGGGCGTGTCCTTGGGAACCGTAGCCGATGATAGCAATCGTTTTGTTGGCTAAGAGGTCTAGGTTAGCGTCGGTGTCGTAATACATACGGGCCATAGTGCTTGTCTCCTGAGATGCAAATTTGGTGATTGACTGCAAAACTCTCATTTTATCAAAGTAGGGTGCTTTTTTTTGGAGAATTTTACAGATTAAAATTTGGATGGGGGAAAATCAAGGGCGATCGCGCTGAATTTAGCAGGTTTTGTTGCGGAGTCCAATATAATTGTCAATAACCTGCTGTGCTGTTGAAAAAAAATAACTAACTTTTTTCAAATGAAAATAAAAGCAATACATCATGTAGCGATTATTTGCTCAGATTACGAAGCATCAAAAAAGTTTTATGTAGAAGTATTGGGATGTTCGATTATCACAGAAACTTTCCGCAGCGAAAGGAATTCTTACAAACTAGATTTGCAAGTCGGAAACAGCAGCGCGATGATTGAGCTGTTCTCATTTCCCCATCCTCCCGCAAGAGTGAACAATCCTGAAGCTTGCGGTTTAAGACATTTAGCTTTTGCAGTTGAGGACATAGAAGCATCAGTTGCTTACTTAAAATCCCAACAAGTAGAAGTAGAAGAAATTCGCCTTGACGAAATTACAGAAAAACGCTTTACATTTTTCAGAGATCCCGACAACTTACCGTTAGAAATCTATGAAATTTAAAGAGTATCCGATTTTATAAAACAGCTATTAAGTCAACCTGTGTGCAGTGTACACTACAAGCTAAAATCTAAAATTGTATAATGGACTATCTCGCTAGAAATATAATCACGATCGCATTACCTGCTTTAATGTTATTGATCGCCATAGTAGCTACAGGTAAAACAGGTGATGCAGCCGTCTGGTCTGGTTTGAGGAAAGTAGGCGCTTCCTTTGGTGTGCTCAGCGGTTTAAGTGTGTTGGTAATTGCAGGATTTGTTGCCAATTATTTTAGTTATTTTGTGGTAGATAGCTTGCTGGTGAGGTCTTATCTAAAGCGGCGAGATTTGGAACAGCCAGAAGAATTGGTAATAGAAATTGACAAATTGCCGATTACCAACGACCTCAAAATTAAGCTTAAATGGGCAGTGCTGCACAGCAATAGCAAAATCATTGGCTTGAAGTACATATTTTTGAAATGGTTTATTCTGGCAGCAATTGTAGATTCAGTATTGTCAATCGCAGGTTACTTAGGAGAATTTAACCTACTTTTTGAATTAAATTCTCATTTTAAACTACAATATATGTTAATCGGTATATCTATTTTTATATTCTTCGCTCTGGTGCGCTCAAAAAAAATCTGGTTGCTGGTGAGCGCATTTTGTATAATCATTAATTTGGCAGAAATTGTTCCTTGGTATTTTCCAGCGCCAGCATTAGCAGGAGCGGCTCCCGGACAAAACTTGCGGATTTTGCATTCAAATGTTTTAACGAGTAATCAGCGATATGCTGATGTGATCTCACTGGTCAAAAGAGAACAGCCTGATATCGCGGTTTTTGTGGAAGTTAGCACAGTTTGGGCGAAGAAGTTAGCCGTTTTAAGCGAGATGTTCCCTTACTCTTCCAACCTGCAAGAATCGGAGAGATTTGGCAGTGCAATCTACAGCAAGCTGCCTTTAGAAAACGCCTCTGTTAAAGCTTTTTCACAGCAAAGAAAGAGCTTATCTGCGGATGTTAAATTTCAAGGTAAAACTATTTCTTTGATTCTTGTTCATCCGACTGTGCCGATCAAACAGCAGAGTTTTATCGATCGCAATCAACAGCTAGCAGCCATCGGCGAGTATGCAGCCCAAGTCAAAAATCCGCTGATTGTGGTTGGGGATTTCAATACCACAATGTGGTCGCCGTTCTACAAAAATATGGTAAAAACTGGAAAACTGCACAATGCGCGATCGGGCTTTGGCATTTTACCGACTTGGCCGACTTTTATGCCGCTGGTTTATATTCCGATCGATCATTTCTTAGTCAGCAAAGAAATTGGTGTTTTGAATATTCATACAGGCCCAAAAGTCGGTTCCGATCATTTGCCGTTAATTACAGATTTGGTGATTTAAAGGCAGGATGCGATCGGCCATAACCTATGCTAATAGTCGAAGCTGGCCGCCTGCTAATAATTCACCCTCGAAAAATTAAAGCATCCAGCGAATAGGCACCAGGCCCTAAAACTGCGATCGCCATCAGCATCAAACAGTACATAAAGGCTTTCTCCCAGCTTGGCGGTTCGCCCTTGCCATTTGGCCCTTCATACTGCCCTTGGGGAATTAAATAGGGATCGCTAGCAACAAAAGGCAACCCTTTGGATAAATCTAAATAAATCGCGAATAGCATGGAACAGAGAATCGGCAGACTCGCTAATAGCGTGAGAAATCCCAGAATCAGACAAACTCCGCCAGCTAACATGGAAGCTGCTGAGAGAAAGCACAGAAACAGGGGCATTTTCATAGCATCCGACCACACTCGAAGATGTGTTATTTTTGGGTAGCCGTGCAGCATAAATAGCCCGCCGACACCAACTCTCAGCAATAAAAGCGCCCAGCCGAGAATGCCGATCGGATAGACGGGATTGAGTGAACTGAGCAGTTTTAAACTTAGTTCTGGTAGAGGAGATGAAACTTGAGCTAACAGCAGCGCGATTGTCACACCAAGAGCAAATTTGTAAATCATTTTGTCGTTTCCAATCGATTGAGATATTCTAAATTGGACATCATTAAACATCTATTAGACTTCTGATCCAAAAGCTTGTAAAAAACAGGCAGGATGCCTGTTCCACAATAATTATCCGAGAGGTCTATTGCAGATGACGAGAACACCTTTATTGCAGCCCGCGAGTGTTGAGATCGATCGCATATAAAGATGTGCCAGCAGCGATCCAGAGGCGATCGCGTTTTTTTCCCCCAAAAGTCAGGTTAGCGCAAGTCTCCGGCACCGGAATTTTCCCCAAACGAGTACCGTCGGGCGCGTACACCTGCACGCTATCTTTGGAAGTCGTAAAAATATTGCCGTGTTCGTCTGTTCGCAACCCGTCGGGTTCACCGGGATCGATGACTGCGAACACCCGGCCATTGTCCGCAGCGCGATCGGCCACAACATCATAGGCGCGGAGGTGGTGATACCCTTGCGGCATATTGAAAGCAGAACTATCCGACACGTACAGGATGCTTTCGTCGGGGCTGAAGGCGAGGCCGTTGGGGCGCAACATATCCGTCACCACCGCATCGATCGCACCAGTCGCCGGATCGAAGCGGTACACAAAACATCCAAGCTGTTCCTGTTCGCCGCCGTATCCCTGGTTTGGCTGCGTGAGGCCGTAGGGGGGGTCAGTGAACCAGATCGTGCCGTCACTCTTGACTACCAGGTCATTCGGGCTGTTGAGGCGCTTTCCTCGGTAGCGATCGACCAAAACCTGCCATTCGCCGCCGTGTTCGCGCCGGACGATCGCGCGCAAACCAGACGAACAGGAGACAAGGCGACCTTCGCGATCGCGGTAATTGCCGCTTTGATAGTCGGAGGGGTCGCGCAAAACGCTCATTCCCTCACCGGGACTCCAACGCAGCAAGCGATTGCCGTGAGCATCGCTCCACACCACGCTATCATCTTCATGGAAATAAACCGGGCCTTCGCTCCAGACGGCACCGCTGACAACTTTCTGGAGTGAAGCATCAGGGCGCAGCAGCGGTTTCAGGCGATCGTCATAAATACTGATGGCTTCAGGCATTAGTATTCTATACCATTTAACACTCATTTATATAGTTAGATAAGGATGAGTAACCCACATATCTATCTTGAGATATAAATTACAACTAAGCCATTAGATAGATAAATGTTTGAATTGTAAATTGTTACTTTTAACGCATTGAATTATTCATAAAACAGTTGAGTTTTGTTGATAAATAACAGGCTCGACCTGCCGGAGAGGGAATGAAACTTTGATTTTTTGGTTATTTGAATCGTGGCTATTCTCAAGAGGATGGGTGCAATGGTGAACTTGGCCACTACCCAATCTGTTGCTGCTGTACCTTCACTGCCTACCGACAAATCCGCTGGCAATCTAGAACTCGTAGCGCTGTTCGAGGATGCGATGCCGATCGGTGTTGCGGTATCCAAGCAAGGGCGAATTTTCATCAGCTACCCGCGGCTGGTTGACGATGTAGAATTCACTGTTGCCGAACTCAAGCAGCCACAGGAAAAAAACGGTAATCCCGTTCCCTACCCGAATGCAGAAATCCACAAGCTAGATTTAGCTTCGCCCTCAGAAAAGTTGCTGTGCGTGCAAGGGATGACCATCGACGCGCGCGATCGGCTGTGGTTGTTAGATCATGCGAAAATTAAGCAAAATTCAGTCCCCTCCGGCGGCCCGAAACTGGTGGGAATTGACCTGGAGGGCGATCGAATTGTCAAGAAAATTCTCTTTCCCGAATCCGTCGCCTCTGCCAATTCTACCCTCAATGACGTGCGCGTCGATTTGCGCTGGGGAGAGGATGGAATAGCCTTTATTACCGACTCATCGGAAGAAGGCCCGAACGGCATTGTTGTCGTAGATTTAGCCACGGGAAACAGTTGGCGCAAACTCAACGATCATCCTTCAACTAAACCAATTCCCGGCTTTTTACCAATAGTTGAAGGTCAACCGATGATGGTGCGGCATCCAAACAAACCGCCCAAGCACATTCACACCGGCAGCGATGGCATTGCCCTCAGCGGTGACGGTAAAAGACTGTTCTATTGTCCCCTAGCAAGTCGGCACCTTTACAGCGTCAGCATTGAAGCATTAGTTAATCAAAATCTACCTGATCAAGAGGTTGCCGCCACAGTCATCGATCACGGTGAAAAAGGCGCTTCTGGCGGCATGGTTTCCGATGCAAAGAATCGCCTCTATGTGACGAACTACGAAAACAATTCGATTTTGCGCCGCCTCCCAGATGGCACATGGGAAACACTCGCCCACGATGCGCGAATGCTGTGGCCAAATTGCCTGTTTGTTGCCCAAGATGACTATCTCTACTTTACTGTAGATCAGTGGAATAGGAACCCCAGCTATCATAACGGACAAGACTTGCGCGAGAAACCTTACAGCCTATTTCGCATCCGAATTGATGCAGGGCAAGTGTTGCTCGATCGCAGCTAAAACCACGTTTCCAATTTCAAACTTTACTGTAAAACCACCTGTAAATATTAAGGAGATTGACAATGCCTGACGTTGTAGATACTGCAATCAATGCTAAGGCGATCGCGCCAAATGTGGAAGCAGATAACGGTGTAATCCACATCATTGATACTGTTTTAATTCCTGAATTTCTGGGTAAGATTGAAGCAGTGATTTCAGGGAAAATTATTCCCCAACCAGCACAATTTATAAAAGATTAGGCAATGGTAAATTCGGCGAACCACTACGATATCATCATTATTGGCACGGGAGCGGGCGGAGGTACGCTTGCTCACCGTCTCGCACCGACTGGTAAAAGGATTTTGGTGCTAGAAAGAGGCGACTTTTTGCCCAGGGAAAAAGCAAATTGGAGCGCGCTGGAAGTTTATCAAAAAGAGCGCTATCATACGGACGAGCGCTGGTACGACAGGGAAGAAAAGGAGTTTCGACCCCAGACTGGCTATTGGGTTGGCGGCAATACAAAAGTGTATGGTGCGGCTCTTTTGCGACTGCGGGAACGAGATTTCGATCGCGTAATTCACAAACAAGGATTTTCTCCAGAATGGCCACTCAAATACGCAGATTTTGAGCCTTATTACACGCAAGCTGAAGCACTCTATGACGTTCATGGAGCGCGAGGAACCGATCCGACTGAACCGCCGTGCAGCCAACCTTATGCTTATCCTGCTGTCAGTCACGAACCGGATATGCAGGCGATCGCCGACGATATTCGATCGCTCGGTTACAATCCGTTTCATTTACCATTAGGATTAAAGCTGAATGAAGCCGATCGCACAAACAGCCCTTGCATTCGCTGCGATACCTTTGACGGCTATCCTTGTTTAGTAGGGGCGAAAGCCGATGCGGAGGTGAATGCGATTCGCCCAACCCGCGAAAAATATGACAATTTCACCCTAATAACTAATGCTAAAGTCTTGAGACTGCATACCAGCAAATCCGGGCGAGAAGTGACGGGGGTAGAAACCGAAATTTTAGGGGAACGACAGCAATTTACAGGCGATATTGTGGTGGTTTCCTGCGGTGCGATTAATTCGGCTGTGTTGTTACTGCAATCTGCTAACGAACAGCACCCCAAGGGATTAGGAAATAGTTCCGATCAGGTGGGCAGAAATTTCATGAAACACCTAGCAACCGCTTTAGTTGCGATGCACCTAGAAGTGAATCAAGCTAACTTTCAAAAAACCATTGCTGTCAATGATTATTATTGGGGAGAGCCGGATTTTCCTTATCCAATGGGGATGGTACAAAATACAGGCAATGTGTTAGCTGATATGCTGCCGGCTGAGGCTCCGGCGCTGATGGCTCCACTGGTAAAATTGATTCCTAAATACGAGCGGCATTTGATTGCTGAGCGATCGGTTGGTTGGTGGTTGCAAACAGAAGATTTGCCAGATTCAAACAATCGCGTTCGGGTGGAGGGCGATCGCATTTACTTGGATTATGCGCCGAACAATGTCGAAGCGGGCGATCGGCTAATTCACCGCTGGACATCTGTACTCAAATCCCTCAACCGTTCAGCCAAGCACGTTATTCCCTTTAGCCTGTATCCCCGCGCCGAGATGCCGCTACAATCAATCGGCCATCAATGCGGCACTTGTCGGTTTGGTACAGACTCCAAAACCTCAGTCCTCGACTTGAATTGTCGCACCCACGATGTTGATAATCTCTACGTTGTGGATGGCAGTTTTTTCCCGTCCAATTCTGGCGTTAACCCGACGCTGACAATTATGGCAAATGCGCTGCGAGTTGGCGATCGCATCGCTGAACGGCTCAAATAAATTCCGGTTGTATCGGAATGATTTAACCGCAGAGAACGCAGAGGGCACAGAGAGAGAAGAAATATGTATGATTCTGATGCTGACGGAATTGATATCAAATAAACTCTTTTTGTCCCTTGAGAAGGAAAGGACTAAAGTCCTCACTACGAACCAATTAAGAAGAGATTGAAAACTAGCAAAATTTTTGAGGAAATAATGGCAATGAATGATGCTCAACAGCCGAATGAAAATGATCAAGAACCATCAGAAACATCTGAATCTCACCCGATCGCCACAGGATTGGGCGCAGTCGGTGGCGGTGTAGCCGGTACCGCCATTGGTAATTCTGTGGGCGGAAAGTTTGGTGCTGCAATTGGTAGCATCGCAGGGGCGATCGCGGGCGGGATTGCCGGCAATGCGGTGGCTGATGTTGCTTCAGAGGCGATCGCCGAAATTCAACCTGCGATCGGGTTAGGTTTAGGCGCTAATGCTGAGCCAGTTGAATTGCCCAAACATTACACTTGGGAAGAATTACAAGCACTATCAAAACCGCAAGGGTAGGGTTTGGGCAAAAATAAGACGGCGGTTGAAACCGCGTCTACAAAAACGAAGTCCGCCTCCGCGGACTGGAGAAAATAACGTAATTTGGCATTGCATAATTCTGGGATGAATCTTGTGGGGTGGGTTCGCGAGCCCGCTCGAAAAATCAGGGTTCTCAGCTTTGATAAAATTCAAAATCATCCCGCAAATATGCAACGCCCCTTCTTGAACCCGCGCACCATCCGGGTTTTGTTTGTATAGACGCGGTTTCAACCGCCCAGTCTTCTACGAGAGGTAAACCAGCGAGAACAAAACAATCCAAATCACATCAACAAAGTGCCAAAACAAAGAAGCTGCACTCACGCCAAAGTGACCGGCATTGTAATTGCCAGGAATGAAAGAACGGACAAGCATAATTAGCTGCAAGATAATCCCGACAAAAACGTGCAAACCGTGAAACCCAGTCAGCAGATAAAATGTCGCGCCGAACAACCCTGTAGTCAGCCCAAAAGATAGGTGGTTCCACTCGATCGCCTGATTAACTAAAAAGTAAGTTCCCATCAAGGATGCCGTCAGCCACAGCAAGCGAAATAAACCCAGTTTCCGGCGATCGAGGGCCCGTTCGGCAAAGTAAATGACAAAACTGCTCGAAACCAGTACCGCCGTGCTAATGGCAGGTTTAAGCACCTCTAATTTCGGGACACCAGGAGGCAGCCAGTTAGGAGTTGTCTGCCGCAAGATGATGTAGGCGGCGAAAAAACTGAGGAAGACCATACTCTCGGAAAGCAAGAATGCGGTAAAGCCAAACATCCCGTTTTTGCGATCGTGAGAATTTTCGTTGCTTCCTTGGGGCGATCGCCCTGAATGCGTAGGATTTGCCATAAGTGAAGAAGTCATTAGTTATTGGTCATTAGTCATTACTGGAGTTTAGACTAAAAAACGATCGCATCTAAAAGTAGCTGCCTTGGAAGATCCGGCAAGCTGTTGCTCAAAAACT